>CAYVSR010000299.1:0-4376 GCA_964453125.1 uncultured Phycisphaeraceae bacterium
GTTGCGGCGGCGGACGAGGTGATCGCGGCGGCGGACGAGGCCGCGACCACGCACCCCACTGACCTCCGGTTTGAGATGTTCCGCGCAGACGGCCGGCTGGTGCTGGGCCACGCGCGGATGGCGGGCGAGCAGCCGGGCGAGGCGATCGAGGCGTACACCAAGGCGAGATCCATCGCGCAGGCGCTGCACGACAAGGACCCGCAGAACGCGAAGTTCAAGGAGCGCCTGACCTCCATCGACGACTCGATGGCCAAGGCGCTCGAATCGATCAAGCGCAGCGCCGCACAGAAGTGACGCCGCCGGCCGCCCCGGTTCGCCAGCCCGTCAGGACATCACCACGCGGGTCGGGTCTTCCACTCGCGAGCCCTTCGAATCCGTGAAGGTGTGATGGAACCCCGGGCGGAGCGCGGCGGAGGCCCACTCGCCCTTCGGGTTCACCGCGAGGAACGCCACCTGGTGCTCCTCGCGCAGCGCGAACCGATCGCGGATGCGCCCGAGCGCCTCGAGGATCGCGTCGAGGGGCGAGGCCCCGCGCCGCATCTGTTCGACGATGAGGAACGAGCCGCAGACGCCGGTGATCAGCTCGCCCGTGCCGGTGGCGGTGGCCGCGCCGGCGCGCTGGTCGACATACAGCCCCTGTCCGATGATGGGCGAGTCGCCCACGCGCCCGGGCACCTTGAAGGCCATGCCGGAGGTCGAGCACGCCCCGGCCAGACTGCCGCGTGCGTCGAGCGCGAGGATGCCGACGGTGTCGTGCGAGCCCGCGCCGGGCGCACCGCGCGCGGGCCCGGCCACGACCGCGCCCGGGGCGCGGATGACGGGCCGGAGTTCCTCGACGTTCCGCGGCGGGAGCCACCCCTTGTACTTGTCCCGATCGATCCCGTCGGGATCGGCCCGCCACTGCTCCCACACGCGCCGGGCCTCGGGCGTCAGCAGCGTCGCCCGTGCGAAGCCCTCGCGCGCCGCGAATTCCTCTGCGCCGTCGCCGGCCAGCGTGATGTGGATCGTCTTCTCCATCACCCGGCGCGCGATCGCCGCGGGGTTGGGGTAGTGGCGGATGAACGCGACGGCGCCGGCGCGGTTGGGGTCTGTCATCACGCACGCGTCGAGCGACACCTCGCCGTCGTAGTCCGGCAGCCCCCCCACCCCGACGGAGTCGATCGTCGGGTCGCTCTCGATCACGCTCGCCGCGTGCACCACCGCGTCAAGCGCGTCGCCCCCGCGCGCAAGGATCGGGTACGCCGCGTCGTTCCCGACGGGGCCGAAGGACCAGGTGGTGAGCAGGAACGGGGCGGTCGAACTCATGCGGGAACGATACCGCCCGCACGAAGGGTCGCGCGGGCGGCACGTTGGGTCACGGGTTCGAGCGGGGGTCAGCGCCGACGCCGCGTGGCGACCAGCCCGCCGCCCAGGAACGCCAGGGCGGTCGGCGCCGCGGGCACCTGGTCGACGCGGGCGTGGAAGATCAGGTACTCGTCGAAGTTGCCGTCGCCGTTGATGGTGTCCGCGTCCGAGATCGTGGAAGAGGCCCACATCCAGCGGGCGTTGGCCGCGATGCCGGCAACGCCGCCCCAGGGGGCCACGCCGTTGACGCCCCCGACGTAGGGCGTGCCCCACGATTCGTTCGAGTCCGCGGCCGCGACGAAGGCGCCGACCTGCGACGCGACGGGCGCGGGCGAGCCGTCGCCCAGGTTGACCCCGGTGGCGATGACCTCCCAGATGGGATCGCCGGACAGCAGCGGCGTCCCGGCGATGTCGAACGAGGCCAGCACGCCCTGGGCGTACGACTTGTCGGACCACGCGGCGATGTAGATGTCGGACGCGCCGGTGATGTCCCACGTCTCGCCCATGCTCCAGTTGTACGAGCCGGGCGCGCCGGCCACGCCGCTCTCGTTGGCGCCGATGAACGTCAGCACGCCGTCGAACGTCGCGTACAGCGCGTAGTGGTTGTCCGCGGTGATCGTGCCGGTCATGGACGTGGACGCCGCGGCGCCGGAAGCGGCGGCGGCGGCGAAGCAGAGAGCGGCGATCGAGTTGCGCATGGGTTGGTCCTCCGATGACCGAGGGGCCCGCCGGGTGTGCGCCGGCGGCGTGGGGTGCGATCAAGGGAAGCGTCCGATTGACGCCGCACCGAGGCCAGCGTTGGCGGCGAGAGGGCGCGACCATCGCCCGCACAGACCGCGCAGACGATCGAAACGGGCGCGCCCCGGCGTCACGGCTCACTGGTCCGAGAAGCGTTACGCGCCGGGGCTATAGGCGAGTTCCACGATCAGGGTGTCGTCCGTCGGCGGACCGGATCGGAACCTGCGGAGTGCGGCGAGGGCGCTGTCTGGCGTCGACCCACCCGCCGCGGAATGGGCGCGCAGCAGGCTCGCGAAGCCGTCGATCCGCAGCATGTCGCCGGCGGCGTTGCGGGCCTCGGTGGCCCCGTCGGTGTAGGCGATGAGGCGCTCGCCGGGGGCGAGGGTGTCGGTCTGCTCGCCGTGCTCGAAGTCATCGGGTGGAGCGGCGCCGAGCACGAGCGCCGTGGAATCTAGGCGCCGGAGTTCGCCCGATGCGCCACGCACGAACGCCGGAGGATGCCCGCCGGACGCCCAGCGGAGGTTCGCGCGAGGACTCGAACCCGATACGGAGGAGAGGCTGGCGCAAAACGCGGTGGCGTACACGGAGTGTCTCGCCAGTGCGAAGTGGAGGTACGAGTTGAGGTGGTGCAGCACGAGGCCCGGAGAAGCGTCGGGGCGCTCGCCGAAGAGGCGGTCGAGTTCGCCGTGGAGGCGATTGACCGTGAGGGCGGCGGGGATGCCGTGGCCCGTGACATCGACGAGGACGATGGAGACGCCGGAGTCGTGGCGGCGCGCGTAGAGAAAATCGCCGCCGATGGAGCGCATGGGCTCGTATGCGAAGGCGACGCGTGCGGGGCCGTCGGTGATGGGCTCTGGGAAGAGGGCGTCGTGGATGGCGCGGGCCTGCTCGAGCTCCTGGCGGGATTCGGCGACGTGCTCGTCGAAGGCGCGGAGGCGGAAGTTGCGTGCGAAGCGCGACTGGCGGAGGGCGCAGATGAGCATGCCGGGGACGCCGATCGCCCATATCAGCGTGAGGCCGATGACCTTGAACTTGGGCGAGTCGTTCGCCGCGAGCAGCAGGAAGGGCGTCACCGCGCCCGAGAAGAAGGCGTACGCCCGGAACGCCTGGGCGGGGCGCCACGGCAGCGCCAGCGAAGCCAGAACGTGTATGAAGAGGAAGCAGATGGCCCAGGGCAGCATGGGCCCGACGCTGGCGAACGGGTGGCCGCGGGCGCGCAGGATCTCGGTGATCACCTCGCCCAGCGCGGCGCTGGGGAAGATCAGCAGCGCGGCGAGCGTGGACGTGACGACGTACGAGACGCGCAGGAGCGAGCGCGCCGGCGGCTGTTCGCGACGAGCGATGTAGGCGAGCGGGTACGCGGCGACGGCGGCGCACAGGATGGTGAAGAACAGCCCGCCAAGGATGGTGAGCCGGGCGCTGCCGACGGGGCCGCGCGCCAGGGCCTGTGCCAGCACGAGCGTGCCGGCGAGCGCCGACCACATCAGAACCGTGTAGTAGAGCCGGAAGCGGCGCCGGAGCCAGCGATCGCGCTCGCCGTCAAGACGCGTCTGGAGTTCGGGGCTCAGCGCCGCGGGCATCGGGGGCTCCGGGTCGCGCGGGTCACGAGACCGGGCGCGCGATCTCGACGACCAGCGTGTCGTCCGCCGGGGGGCCGAAGCGGAACTCTTCGACGGCGCGGAGCACGGCGGCGGACAGCGAGCCTCCCTCGGGCGTCACGCCCGCGATGATCCGCTGGAGGCCGTCGATTCGGAGCATCCGCCCGGTGCGGTCGCGGGCCTCCGTGGCGCCGTCGGTGTACGCGATGACGACGTCGCCGGGCCCGAAGGGGATGGACTGCTCGTGGTGCTTGAAGTCGTCGCCGTGGCAGGCGCCGAGCACGAACGTGGTGGAGTCGAGCCGGTGGATCGTCCCGTCGATGCAGCGGATGAAAGCCGGCGGGTGGCCGCCCGAGGCCCAGTCGAGAGAGCCGACGGCGCCGTTGTCCGGGCGCGGGTTGGGGTCAACGCGGATGCACAGCGCCGTCACATACACCGAGTGCGTCGCCAGCGTGAGGTGGACGTAGCGGTTGAGGAGCTGGAGGAGCAGGCCCGGCGCGGCGCCTGGATGCTCGGCGAAGAGGCGCTCGATCTCGCCGTGCAGGCGGTTGACGGTCAACGCCGCCGGGATGCCGTGGCCCGTGACGTCGACGATGACTACGTGGAGCGCGGGGAGTGGGCCGGTCTCGGAGGGCGTGAAGCGAGAGTAGAGATAGTCGCCGCCGATCTGGCGCATCGGCTCGTAGCGGTAGTCCA
>CAYVSR010000300.1:0-4358 GCA_964453125.1 uncultured Phycisphaeraceae bacterium
GGCCGGCTCGGCCGGCGCCCCGGACTCGCTGCTTCGCGAGCGACCGCGCACGCGTTCGGCGGCGGCGGAGCGCCTCGCTCGCACCGCGATCCTCATCCTGCGAGGGAAAGCGGAGCCGACCGAGCGCGACTACCGCATCGCGGCGCTGACCTTCGCGCTCGCGCAGCGCCTCGACCCGGAGAACACGGAGTACGTCCGCCACGAGATCATGGCGTGGCAATCGGCGGGGGACGACGCGCGCCTGCTCAAGGCGTCGCGCCGGCTCATGGCGCTCGACCCGCGCGACACCGTGGCGCAGCTGCGCGTCGTCTCCATGCAGATCGGCGCCATTCAGGAGGCCGAAGCACGCCTGACCGCGTACGACCGGCTCCTCGGCCCGCGTGGCGACTCGCTCGACCCCGCCGTTCGCAGCAGGCTCGCCCTGGACGCGGCCCTCCTGAGCCGCGAGCGCGGCGACGACGCGGGCTTCCGCGACCGCCTGACCCTCGCCACGCAGCTCGATTCGAGCCACAAGCAGGCCGCGGTGCTCGCGGCGACGTACTTTCTCGCGCGCTCGGACGACCCGATGGGGCGCGTCGAGATGCTGGCCAACGTGGTCCTCGCCGACCCGTCGGACCCCTCCGCGAGCCTGAACCTGGCGCGAGAACTCCGACGCCACGGGGCGTTCGACGCGTCCGCCCGTTTCCAGACCAACGCGGAGACGATCCTCCAGCGCCAGGGCGTGCAGCCCTCGACGGACGAGTTCGTCGAGTCGCTCGTCTGTCGCTGGCAGGCCGGGTCGTCCGACTCGATCGTCGCGGCGATCGGGAGCGTGGAGGCGGTGGCGCGCGAGAACCGGCGGCGTCAGATCGCGGGCCTGGAGGCCGCGGGCCAGCCGGTCGGCGAGCCGCTCGAGGAGTTCCGCCTGCCTCTGGAGATGGAGACGGTGCGCCTGGCGGCGAACCTCGCCATGGGGCGCGCGGAGGCGGCGGAGGCGTCGCTGCGATCGCTGGTCAGCGACGCGATCAAGACGCTGCAAACGATGGCGAACCCGCCCGAGGGCGCGCCCGTGCCGACGCAGGACGAGCAGGATGAGGCGCGCGAACGCCTCGCCGGAGACGTGCTCTGGGCGCGCCTGTGGAGCGGCGCAGAGATCGAGCAGGCCGAGGCCGCGCTCGACGCGCTGGCCGAGACGGGCGTCGCGCGCGACGCGGCGATCAACCGGTACAGAGGCTGGCTGGCGCTGCGCAAGGGCGACCTCGCGGGCGCCGAGGCCCTGCTCACGCCGCTTGCGAACACGGACCCGCAGGCGCGCCTCGGTCTCGCCGCGCTGGCGGAGGCCCGGGGCGAGAAGCGACTGGCGGCGCAGCACTACGCGTTCGTGGCCCTGGCCCAGCCGGAGGTTCTGCTGGGGGCGTACGCGCGCCGGCGCATCGAGTCGCTGCTGGGCGAGCCGCTCGCGCCATCGCCCACGGCGGCCGCGCTCGAGGCGTACGCCGGCCGGCTCCCCGCGTGGCTGAACGACATGGCCGCGGACCCGCGGTCGTACATCTTCCTCGACGCCGCGCCCGCGCAGCAGAACGCGACGGTGATCGATGGGACGCACCTTCGCCTGTTGCTGCGCAACGTGGGCCGCCTGCCGCTGGCGGTGGGCAAGTCCGCGGCGATTCCGTCTCGGGCGCTGCTGACGCCTGCGATCAATTTCTCAGGTCGCGGGCAGGGGCCCGAGGGTCAGCAGCCGGAAGTGATCGAACTCGACCGGCGCCTTCGCCTGATGCCGGGCGAGAGCATCGAGGCGGTGGCGTGGGCAGGCCAGGGCCAGCTGGGCGATTTCATCGATTCGATCAGCCCCGCGTTTGCCCTCCGCTGGCGCGCGACCGTGGGGTTTACGACAGACGGGCAGGGGCGCCTGGGCGCGGGCGCAAACAGCATCACCGCGGACGCGGGGATCATGAGCCGCCCGGCCATCGAGGGCCTCGGCCTCACGGCGGAGAAGATCCGCGACGCGCTGTTTCAGTCGCAGGGCGACACGCTGCTCGAGGCGATGTTCTTCGCGCGGACCATCGGCGCGCTGGTGCAAGCCAACCCGAACGACACGGAAGGCAAGGCGATCTCCGACGGGCTGGTCCTCGCGTTCTCCCAGAAAATGCCCAAGATGTCGGAGGTCGAGCGCGCGATGACCGTCGTCGTGGTCGGGGGCATGTTCCCGCGCAACGAGATCACCGAGATCGACCGCCTGGCCGGGGCCGACGCGTCCCGCTTCGTGCGCATCGTCTTCCTCACCGAGCGCAACCCGCCCGCCGACCACCCCGCCTACGACGCGGCGATCGCCGACCCAGACCAGGACTGGAGCGAACTCGCCCGGCTGCTCCGCGAAGAAGCGACCGATCACGCGCCGGTCGCGCCGCCGGCGGTCGAGCCGGGGCCCGCCCCGACGCCGCCGGACGCGAACAAGTAGGCGTGGCGCCTGGCGCCCGGCCTCACTCGATGACCACGCGCCCCGTCCCCTTCACCACCCGGCCGATGCGGTGCACGCGCTCGCCCGCTCGCTTCAGCCTCGTCGCGATGGACCCGGCGAACGCCGGACGCACCACCACGCAGTAGCCGATGCCCATGTTGAACACGCGGCGCATCTCGTCCTCCTCGATGTCGCCGTGCTTCTGCAGGAACGTGAACACCGCGGGCACGGGCCAGGCCGAGGCGTCCAGCACGGCGTCCACGCGGTCGTGCATGGCGCGCTCCAGGTTGGCGCCCAGGCCCGACCCAGTGATGTGCGCCATGCCCGTCACCACCTTCTTGACGCTGTACGCGCGCAGCAGCGTCACGATGGGGCGGGCGTAGATGCGGGTCGGCGTCAGCAGGACCTCGCCGAGCGTGCGCTTCTTGTCCAGGTCGGGGTAGACCTTGTCCAGGTTCAGGCGGGCCTTGCGCACGACCGCTCGCACCAGCGCGTACCCGTTGCTGTGCACGCCGTCGCTCTCGAGCCCCAGCACCACGTCGCCGGGCTCGACGCGCTCGGCGCTCATCGCCCGCTCCAGTTCCACCACGCCGACCGCGAAGCCCGCGAGGTCCATCTCGCCCTTCGCGTACACCGCGGGCATCTCCGCCGTCTCGCCCCCCAGGATCGCGGCGCCGGCCTGGCGGCACCCGTCGGCGATCCCCTTCACCACGTCGGCCATCACCTCGGGCACGATCTTGTTGCACGCGAGGTAGTCCAGGAAGAACAGCGGCTCGGCGCCCTCCACGATCAGGTCGTTCACGTTCATCGCCACCAGGTCGATCCCGATGGTGTCGAACTTCTTCATGTCGCAGGCGATCTTCACCTTGGTGCCCACGCCGTCGGTGCACCCGACGAGCACCGGCTCGCGGTAGTTCCGCTTGAAGAGGCGCTCGTTGAAGTCGAGGCGGAAGAGGCCCGCGAACCCGCCAGGCCGGTCCAGCACGCGCTGCCCGTGCGTCGAGCGGACGTGGCGACGGATGAGGTCGACGAAGCGGTCGCCCTCCTCGATGTCCACGCCCGCCGCCGCGTACGTCAGCCCGCGCTGACGCGCCGGCTTGCGCGCCCGACCCGACGACGACCCGCCTCCCTTCGTTGCCATGCGCCCGAGAATATCGACCCCGCGCCGCGGCGCTCTCCGCGCCGGGCCCGGCTCCCGCGTATTCTTGCCCCCATGCGGTTCTGCCTCATCGATTCCATCCTCGAACAGACGGACGACCGGATCGTCGCCTTCAAGCACGTCTCCGAAGCCGAGGAGTACCTCCAGGACCACTTCCCCTCGTTCCCCATCCTCCCCGGGGTAATGATGATCGAGGCGATGGCTCAGGCGGCGCGACGCCTTCTCGTCGCGCGCGACCCTGCGGCGACCCGCTGGGCGCTTGGCTCGGTTCGGGCGCTGAAGTACGGCGCCATGGTCCGCCCCGGCGACACGCTCCGCCTGGAGGTCTCGATGGTGAGCGCCGGCCCCGAGGTCGCCGAGTTCAAGGGGTCAGGCGTCGCCCTCCTCGCGGGCTCAAGCAGGGCGGACACCGGCCGCTCCGCCGTGGCGGGCAGGTTTACGATGCGGCCCGCGGCCCCGCTGCCCACGCCGCGCGGCTAGACCCCCACGGGAACGCGGGGGCGACCCGGCGCGTCGGGGGTGGATTTCTGCGATACTGCCCCCCCGGCCGCGCCGAAGCGCGCCGCGACGCAACCGAGGAACACTGCATGACTCGTGACGAGGTGTTCGAGAAGGTCAAGGGAGTGCTGGTCGACGCCCTGTCGGTGGACGAGGACGAGGTGACGCCGTCGGCGCGCCTGACCTCGGACCTGGGAGCGGAGTCGATCGACTTCCTCGACATCGTCTTCAAGCTCGAGCAGACCTTCGGGTTCAAGATCGCCC
>CAYVSR010000301.1:0-4347 GCA_964453125.1 uncultured Phycisphaeraceae bacterium
CCTGCCCGCGCGCATCTGCTGGCTCGGCCTGGGCGAGCGCGACAAGGCCGGCCGCCTCTTCAACGACATGGTCGCGCGAGGCGAGGTCTCCGCCCCCATCGTCATCGGGCGCGACCACCTCGACTGCGGCTCCGTCGCGTCCCCCAACCGCGAGACCGAGGGCATGAAGGACGGCACCGACGCCATCAGCGACTGGGCCATCCTCAACGCCATGGTCAACATCGCCAGCGGCGCCAGTTGGGTGTCCTTCCACCACGGCGGCGGCGTGGGCATCGGTTACTCCCAGCACGCCGGCCAGGTCATCGTCGCCGACGGCACGCCCGAAGCCGCCGCACGCCTCGAGCGCGTGCTGACCAACGACCCCGCGATGGGTGTGTTCCGCCACGCGGATGCGGGGTATGAGGAAGCACAGCAGTGTGCCGATCAGCAGCGCTGCGACGTGCCGATGCGCGGGTGGTGATGCGCCGCTTCGAGCGGCCGTTCAGACGCTCTTGAGAATGCCTCGGAGTCGAACCGTGGAACATACAGCGTTGACGACGATCCTGGCCCAAGCGACCACCGCGATCGTCGCCGCCACATCGACAGCACAATTGGTCTATGTCGATGACTTCAGCGGCGCCACGCTCGATCCCCGCTGGGCGCTCAGCAGTCACTGCGCGGTTTGCGAGTACGACATGAACTTTGGAATGATGAATATCACGAGACTACCGCAGGTCACCCCCTGCGGCGACACACGAGTCCGCATGACCGACTATTTCCCGACGCTCCGCAACGGGTTCGACATCACCGCCACAGTCGTGTGGGCAGCCGGCATGCCGCAGAGCATCGGACTCGCCGTCCAGAGCGCCGGCGGCCCGTACTACGGCTCGATCACGTACTTCGGTGACACGGTGGGCGCTGGGTTGATTCGCATGCGACTCTTCGACGACCCAATGCCAATCGAGCTCGAGGCCCCCGGCGCCGGGCGTCACGAGTTCCGTCTCACTCGTGTCGGCGGCCTGAGTTCTGTGTACCTCGATGGGCTGCTGGTCCATCAGGGCGCCGGGCTCGACCTGCTGGGCGCCATCTCCGCCGAAATCGCCTTTCAGAGTTCGCCGACCGTGCAGTACGCCGCCGATCTTCACGTCGATCGCGTCGTGGTCGCCGTTCCGTCCCCTGGCGCGTGCGGGGTCTCGCTCGTTGCCTTGTCGCTCGGGGCTGGTCGTCGTTCGAGACGACCCGACTCATCCTTGCGGCTGGGTTGACACCCGACCAATCGTGTGATATACATATCACACATTGTCCCCCGCCGCCCCCGATCCCGACCCCCTCGACCCCGTCTTCCGCGCCCTCGCGCACCCGGTCCGCCGCCGCCTCCTCGACATGCTGAAGCGCGGCGCCCTCTCGACGGGCGACCTCGCCGCGGCGTTCCCCGAGTACTCCCGCTTCGCCATCATGCAGCACCTCGCCGTGCTGGAGGAAGCCCGCCTGGTCATCCCCCAGAAGGAAGGCCGGCTCGTCCTCAATCACCTCAACGCGGCGCCGCTGCGCGAACTCTACGAGCGATGGGTCGGCGGGTTCGAGGGCCACTGGGCGGCGGCGCTGGTGGGCCTCAAACGCGAGCTCGAGATGCCGCCCAACGAACGCGCGGCGAAGCGCGCCAACGAACGCAAAAGCCCCGACGCGCGCCCCCGCGCCCGCGCACGCACGACACGAAAGGACCCTCCCCGTGCCTGACGCCCCCGCTCCCGGAATCGCCCCCTTCGTCACGTCCATCGACATCAACGCCCCCATCTCGCGCGTGTGGGACGAGATCACCCGCTCGGGCATGTGCAAGCCCATGTTCGGCACCGTCTACAAGCGCGACCTCAAGCCCGGCGGCGCGTTCCGATATTCGAGCGAGAACGACAGCCGCACGTTCGTCTACGGCGAGATCCTCGAGATCGAGGCCCCACGCCGCTTCGTGCACACCTTCGCGTTCACCATGCAGAACGACCCGCCCACCCTCGTGACGTGGGACCTCGCCGAAACCGCGCCGGGCAAGACGCGCGTCACCGTGAAGCACGAGAAGTTCATCGGCGAGACGAAGACCTACAAGAGCGTCACCAAGGGCTGGGTCAAGATCCTCGGCCTGTTCAAGAACGTCATCGAGACGGGCTCCATCCCCGCGGGCTCCAAGTTCGGCCAGTGGATGATGAACAGCATGTCCTTCATGCTGCCCAAGAGCACCCTCACCTCGAGCCTCGACCAGAAGTTCCAGCGCGTCGCGTGACCGGCGGTCACCCAGGAGGCCCCGACCCATGCCGGAAGTCGTGATGTCTGTCGACGTCAATGCCCCCATCCAGCGGGTGTGGGACGAACTCACGCGCCGCGGACGCAATCTCGCCATGTTCGGCAACGTCTTCCACCGCACGCTCGCCGCCGGCCAGCCCTTCCGCTTCAGCTCGGCCGACGACAAGCGCACCATGATCTACGGCGAGCTGCTCGAGGTCGAGGCGCCGCGCCGTCTCGCGTACACGTTCAATTCGCCCTGCGTTCCCGGCTCCGAGCCCGACACCGTCGTCACCTGGACTCTCGACGAGTTGCGACCCGGCGCAACCCGCGTCACGCTCCGTCACGACAGGTTCAACGGCGAGAGCAAGCTCTACAAGGGCGTGCGCGGCGGGTGGGACGGCATCGTCCGCGTGCTCAAGTCCGTGTCTGAAACGGGCGCCGCTCCCCTCCCCGCCCGAATCCAGATGCGCCTCATGGGCGTCATGTTCCGCTTCATGCCGCGCCACTCGCGCACCTCCAACATCCCCGAGCGATTCCGCAACATCCCCTGACCGTCAGGCAAACTCTGCCTCACGTCACAAGCACGTCCCGCGCACGGACCACACCCATGAACCGCCCGATCCACTTCGAACTCCACTCCACCGACCCCGCCCGCGACTCGAAGTTCTACGAGGCCGTCTTCGGCTGGAAGTTCCACAAGTGGGACGGCCCCATGGAGTACTGGCTCGTCTCCACCAGCCCCGACGGCAAGATGGGCTGCGAGAGCAGCGAGCACAAGGGCATCGACGGCGGCCTCATGCGCTCGCAGGACGGCGCCCCGCGCACCGTCAACACCGTCGAGGTCGCCGACGTGGACGCGATGGCCGCGAAAGTCACGAAGGCCGGCGGCGTGATCGTCGTGCCTCGCATGGCGATCCCCGGCGTCGGCTGGCTCGTCTACTTCACCGACCCCACGGGCAACATCATGGGCATCATGCAGAGCGACACGAACGCCAAATAGGCGCCGACTCTGCCGAACCGGGCCGGCCGTGGGCGGGCGCATGGCTACCCGCGGCCGGTCGCCGTTCGCCCAACCGCAATCTTGAATCGCGAAGACGCCTCAGACGCGCGCCGTACGAGGGTTTCTGTGGCATCGAAATTGCACCTGTGTGTCTGCAATTAAAACCCACCCCCTTGTAGCCGCACCGCCGGGGCTCGGAGGCTTCCGCGATGAACCGCATCCGCCATCGGATTCCCGTCGTCACCGCTCGTTCGGTCGCTTCGCTCTGCGTGCCGCTCCTGGCGTTTGGGGCGCCGTCCCCCGTCGCGGTCGGCGCGGGCACGGAGTACTCCTTCACGCTCATCGAGGCGTTCGACCCCAATTACGACCTCCGCGAGGTCATGCTCCGTGACATCAACGAATCGGGCGTGATTGTCGGCACCTCGACGGACGCGGGGTTCTACTCAGGCTTCTACTGGACGCTGCCCACCGGCAAGATCCGCGTGCCGATTCTCTGGCCCGCCGCCATCAACAACACCGGCTACGCCGCCGGCGCCAACGTGCTCCTCCGCCTCGACACGCTCGAGAGCGTCATGCTCCCCGCAGTGCCCGGCGCCGTCCGCTCGCCGCAGGCCATGGGCATGAACGATTCGAACGTCGTCGTCGGTTTCGCTGAGGCATGCAACTGTTCGAACAGCCAGCAGCTCCTCCAGATCCCGTTCGTGTGGGACCCGGTCAACGGCATGCGCAACGTGAACGTGCCCAACGCGAAGGAACTCCTGCGCGTGAACGCCAGCGGCATGGCCGTTGGTGTCATCCGCGGCGGCACGACCGGCCACAACGCCTACGTCTTCAACACCAACACCGGCGGCTACACCATCCTGGGGGACTTCCTGCCCACGCCTATGTGGATGACCGCGATGGACATCAACGACGCGGGCGACGTGGTCGGCGAGGTGCGATCCCCCGAGGTCCTCTACTCGGGCTACATCTGGTCCGAGAGCGCTGGCCTCTCCATGCTGCCCGGCGTCGTCGCCGGCGCCGACTTCCGCGACATGGGCGTAAAAAACCATCGCGTCGTCGTCGGCTGGGGCGAGGCCGAGCCCGGCGGCGCC
>CAYVSR010000302.1:0-1644 GCA_964453125.1 uncultured Phycisphaeraceae bacterium
AGGGCCGGGCGCCAGGACCGGCGCGGAGGTCGTTCGACCGGAACTCGCCCCCGCCGACCGGCCACGCAGCCAGGCCCGGCTTGAACGGCGTCTCGTCCTCGCGCACCTTGCCCTGCTCGACGAGGCGCATGATGCAGGCCGCGGTGAACTGCGTGGTGATCGACCCCACGCAACTGCTCGTGTCGGGCGCCCAGCCCACCTGCTTCTCGTGATCCGCGAGGCCGTAGCCCTTCGAGAGCAGGACCTCGTCGCCGCGCGCGACCAGCACGACGCCGTTGAACGCGTCGATGGCGTGCAGGGCCGACAGGTGGACATCGACGGCCTGACCGAGGCCGGGCCGGACGACGGGCCGAGAGGCCGCCGAGGCACGCTGCGCCCCGCCGAGCACGACCGACGCGAGGAGCGCGAGACGGAGCATGGGCATGAAGGCCTCCTTCGAGGTGCGCAGGGCGCCGCCAACGGCGCCCGTCCGATCATTGGGGCAGACGCGCGCCCGGGATTACTTCCCGACGCCGGCCTCGAGGTTCTTCTTGAAGAACGCGATCGTTTCCACCCACGCGGCCTCCGCGGCCTTGGCGTTGGCGCCGTCCTGACCGGTCTGCTGGCGAAGAAAGCCGTGACCCGCGCCATCGTGGACGTGCGCCGTGTACTCCTTCCCCGCCTCGGCCATCGCCTTGCTGGTGGGCTCGACGGTGGCGGTCACTCGCGCGTCGCTGCCGCCGTACTGCCCCAGCACCGGGCAGGCGATCTTCGCCAGCGCCGCGCCGTCCGTGGGGGCCGAGCCGTAGTACACCACCGCGGCATCGAGGTCCGGCTGTGCCGTGGCGTACGCGAACGTGGTCGAGCCGCCCCAGCAATAGCCCACGCACCCGAACTTCTCAGCAGCCGCCGGCTGCGTGAGCGCCCAGGCCTTCGCCGTGTCGAGACGCCTGGCGACCTCCTCGGGCGTCAGCTTGCGGATCGCCTCGCGAACCGCGTCGCCCGCGAACGACTCCGTCCCCCCGCCGCCCGGGCCCATGCCCGAGAGAAAGTCCGGGGCGACGGCGATGAAGCCCTCCGCCGCCAGCGTGTCCGCGACGGCGCGGACCCAGTCGGTCAGGCCGAAGATCTCGTGGATGACGAGCACGACCGGCGCCTTGTCCTTGCGCTCGGGATACGACACCCACACCTTAAGCGTCGGCGCATCCTTCGCGCCTTCGGCGTCGAGCGGCAGGGTCACCCACTCGCCGTGGCGCGGCGAGTCCGTCAGGGCCTTCGTCGCCGCGCCGGCATCCGGCGGCGTGGGGCGGGCGTTGGCGGCGCTGGTGAGGAGCGCGCCAAGCAGGGCGGCGCTCACGGCAAGGGCGCGTGTGATCATGCGGGCAGTATGGCGGCGCTCGCCCGCGGGCGCCTACCGCGCCAGCAGCGCCTCGCCCGCCAGCCCCGGGCCGAACGCCAGCCCGACCCACGGGCGCGGGGCGCCCGAGTCCCACAGGCGGCGCAGGATGAACAGGATCGTGGGCGACGACATGTTGCCGTGCGCCCGCAGCGTCTCGAGCGAGGGGGCGGTGTCCGCGCTCGACAGGCCCAGGGCATCTGCCACGGCGCCGACGACGCGTGGCCCGCCTGGGTGAATGGCCCATGCGCCGACGTCGCCCCTCGCGA
>CAYVSR010000302.1:1654-2230 GCA_964453125.1 uncultured Phycisphaeraceae bacterium
CTCGGCGATGGACGATTGCAGCGAGCCCTTCTGGCCGTCCAGCGCCGCGCGCACCCACGTTGGCACGGCGCGCCGGAGCGTCTCGGGCAGCGTGGGCGCGAGCGACATCTCGAAGCCGTGATCGCCGATCACCCAGGACATCTCGCCAGCCGAGTCGGGGAAGAGCGCGGAAGCGAAGCCCGCGAGCGTCGGCGCGCCGTCTGGCCCGCGCGCGCTTATCACGGCGCTCGCGGCGCCGTCCGCGAACAGCGCGTTGGCGATCAGCCGGTCCGTTCGGTCGCCATGGTGGTAGTGCAGGCTGCACACCTCGGAGCAGACCACGAGACACACGCCGCTCGGGTCGGAGCGGGCGAACGCGTCCGCCGCGGCGAGCGCGTTGACGGCGGCGTGGCACCCCATGAACCCCACGTGCGTGCGCCGCACCGTGGGGCGCAGCCCGAGGTCGCGAACAAGCGCCTGATCGAACCCGGGCGCCTCGAACCCTGTGCACGACGCGGTGACGAGGTGGGTGATGCGCGCGGGGTCGACCGCGGCGCGGGCGAGCGCGTCCGCGCCGGCCCGGACGCCCATCTCGCT
>CAYVSR010000302.1:2240-4329 GCA_964453125.1 uncultured Phycisphaeraceae bacterium
GGTGTATCGCGCCAGGCGTTCGCTCGTCGGCGGCCCCAGCGCGTCAGCCCTCCGCGCGGGCAGCGTCGGACCTGCTCCCGGCGCGAGCCCGGCGGCGCCGCGTTCCTCCACGCCCGAGCGCCGGTGCAGCGTCGCCAGCGCATCGCGCGAGACATGTGCGGGGGCGACCCCGGCCGCCAGCGCGTACGCCTCGGCCGCGCTCACGCGCCCTTCCGGCGCGCCAAGCCCGATGGAGAGCAGGCGGCTCACGGCGTCGCCCCGCGTGCGATCGCGCCGGGCCCATTGCCCGTCCGAGCCACCAGCGCACCGAGACCGATCGCGACGCGGACGCACGCGCTCGAGCGAAGCGCCGCGGCCGCCAGCGAGCATGCGGCGTGGCTCCGCCACAGCAGGCGTCGGCGTTCGCCCGCCCACGACGCGAGCGACCCGCGCCGACGCGACAGCACGTGCAGCGCCGCGGCCTCGCCCGCGCGCACCGCCCACGTCATGCCCTCGCCCGTGAAGGGCTCGACGTACGCGGCGCCATCGCCCGCAGCGATGATCGCGCCTCGCTCCACCGCGGCCCGGGCGCGGGTCAGTGTGGGCGTCCCCCACCACCGCGCGCTCGTGACGCACGTGGGGTCGCCCCCGGCTCGCTCCACCACCAGCCCCGCGAGCGCCGCCAACCCGCCGCAGCGGCGCACCGCGTCGGGGTCCCACGCGGCGGCCGCGTTCACCGTGCCGTCGGGCAGGCGGACGAGCCCGAGATAGCCCGCGCGGTCCCACAGCATGAGTACCTCGGCGTCGCCCAATGCCAGCGGCGGGGCCGCGAGCGACGCGCCAGCGCCAAGGCGGCTGCGCCTCGCGACGCGCCAGCGCATCTCGGCGACGTCGCGCAGGCTCGAGCCACCCAGCCCGTCCGCCGCGATCACCGCGTCCGCCCTCGCGACGACGGTTTGCCCGGCGATCTCGATGCGCACCCGGCCATCCGCCGATGCGTGCGCCGTGGCTGGCCAGAGCAGCGCCGCGCCCGCGTCGCGCGCGCCGGCGGCGAGGGCGCCGTCCAGCGTCTCGCGCCCGATGACCACGCCGCCGCCCAGCGGGATGCTGGCCTCGCGCCGGCCTGCTCGAAGGCGGAACGAGCGCAGCGGACCGCTGCCGCGCAGGGCGGCGCCGAGTCCAAGTCGATCGAGCGCGCGCACGCCCCGAGCGCCGAGGCAGCACCCGCAGACCTTCGGGCGCGGCAACGTCACGCGATCGACGAGCAGCACACCGAGCCCGCGCCGGGCCAGCACGCACGCCGCCGTCGAGCCCGCCGGCCCGGCGCCGACGACGATCGCGTCCCAGCGGCGCGAGGCGGCTTCCTCGGCTGTCAGCGTGGCTGCGATGCGCTCGGTCATGGCGACCGCCTCCAGACCAGCAGCATGCGCTGGGGCCACACGCGGCGCACGCTCGCGCCGCGCATGCCGGCCTCTGCGGCGAGCGCTCGCAGTTCCTCAAGTGTGTACGCCGCGCGCACCGACGCCGCCGCGTCGTGCCAGACCACGCGCGAGCGGGTGACAAGTCGCGGCGCTGCGGCGGCGAGCGCCAGACCCAGGCGCGTGCGTCGCAGATCGCTCACGAGCACGAGCGAGCGCACGGACGCGGCCATCCGGCGAAGCGCGTCTCGTGCTCCATCGGGGTCGAGGTGATGCAGAAAGAGGCTGCACGTCACGACGTCGAATGGCGTCCCATCGACCTCGCCCGCGGCGCCTCCGACGTGCGTGCGGAGCGTGACCCCTCGCCGGCTCGCCCGCGCCGCCGCCTCCGCCGCTGCGAGCGGGCTCGCGTCGAGCGCGTGCCATTCGATGCTGAGACCCACCGCCCTCGCCGCGAGCGCCAGCGCCACGGGGATGTCGCCCGAACCCGTGGCCACGTCGAGCACGCGAAGCGGCTCGGCGCCGTTCGCGCCGAGCGCGCGCTCGCGCGCGAAGGATCGCAGTTCGGGCCATAGCGCCCCCGCCGCCCCGCTCAGCCGATTCAGGCGCGCCAAACCTCGCAGCGCCCGCCGGTGCTCCGCCGGGTCGATCGCGGGGGAGTCCATCCGTTCCGGCGTCCGAACTCTCGCGAG
>CAYVSR010000303.1:0-1504 GCA_964453125.1 uncultured Phycisphaeraceae bacterium
GCATGATAGACGACGCCGCCCGCGTCGGTGTCCTCGAAATAGACGCGGATCGGAAAGCGATGCTCGCCCCCGAGGAAATGCCCGGTTGCTGGTTGCGGATCATGCTGGCCTGCCACGGCCCTGCCTTAGCTGGCAGGCCGGAGGTTGTGAATCCCCTTAATGGCGGTAAAGGCGGCAGGCCGTCGCGCCGGCCGATCTGTCGGAAGCGGATGTTGTTCTCGATGAGGCTCGCGCGCTCCGCGCGGATGGAGTGGAGATAGAGCGCCATGAGCGCATCGATCTCGTCGCGCGGGCGCTTCCAGTTCTCGCTCGAGAACGAGAAGAGCGTGACGGCCTCGACGCCGCAGAGCCCCGCGTGCTCGACGAAGTCCCGAGCGGCTCGCGCGCCGGCCTGATGGCCCGCGGCGCGCGGCAGGCCGCGCTGCTGGGCCCACCGGCCGTTGCCGTCCATGATGACGGCGATGTGTCGCGGGATGCGCGAGGGCGGGACGCCGGGGACGTGCGTCGCGGGGTCGGCCTTGGGGTTGACGGCGTGGATGCGCCGGAGCGCCGCGTCGTCTTCGGGCGTGGCGGGGCGTCGCGTTTCGGGCTGTGTTTCGGCTGGGATTCGCGTGGTCATGGGGTGTTCCGCGCCGCGGGGACGCGACCCGTTATACGCCGCGGCGGGCGGGCCCGTTCACGCCGGGGCCCGGCGCCAAAAAAGAAAGAGACCCGCGTCGATCGGGCGCGGGTCCGTGGGAGACATGCTGACGCGGGGCGCTCCGTCGCGCCGCGCGGGGTCAGACGAGAGTCTTGAGGCCCTTCAGGGGGCGGACCTTCACGACGTTGCGCGCGGGCTTCGCCTTGAACATCATCTTCTCGCCGGTGAAGGGGTTGATGCCCTTGCGCGCCTTGGTGGCGGGCTTGCGCTGCACGAGCACGCGCATCATGCCGGGGACGTTGAACACCTCGGGGCCGCCCTTGCCCAGGTCCTTCGCGATCATGGCCTGCATGACGTCGAACATGCGCACCACCTGCTGGCGCGACACGCCGGTCTGCTCCGCGAGCGTGCGGTAGATCTCGCCCTTCGTGCGCGGCTTGCTGCCGCTCGCGGACGTGATCTTGATCGCCGGCAGGCCGGGCTTGGCGCTCGATTTCTTCGCGGGCTTCTTGTTCTTCGTCTTCACCATGAGATCCGTCTCCAGTGTTGGGGATGAGTGTCGGAGCAAGCGGCGAGCGTCATCCGCGCCCGCCGTCGGCCCGGCGAGACCGCCGAAACCGCGGGTTCTTGTACCCCTTCGCCGGGTGGCGCACAAGTCGCGGGGCGCACAACACACGGTCTTTTCCGCTCCAAACAGCCAATGCCCCCGCGCCGAGGGCGCGCGGTCGCCCGCGCGCGCCCGCCGGGACCCATCCGAACAGAGACCGATCGTCGCCCGCGCCTCCCCCCCAGACGGGCGCGCTCAGATCACGACCCGACGGTCGCATCCAAAGGTGTTGCAGATGCGAATTTGAGTGGTCGAAG
>CAYVSR010000303.1:1514-4310 GCA_964453125.1 uncultured Phycisphaeraceae bacterium
CCGTGGGTACTACCCATCGCGAGGGCCCGCGGCGTCTCACGCCTCGCCGACGTGCCTGCCGCCCACAGATCCCTGTTTGCTTTCTCCAAGACGCGATCAGAGCGAGGGAATCGATGCCGAACCGACGAATCTGTCCCTGTACTTCCCTTCTGGCCCTCGGCGCCGGCCTTCTGGCCGCCCTCGCGGGCAACGCCAACGCCCAGCCGCTGAAGTTCCGTGGCGCCGCCGCCGCGATGTCCTTCACCCCGCTGCACTCGTACGTCTCGGGCGAGGTTGGCGAAGACCTCCTGTTCTTCGGGGGCATCTCCGGGCAGGGCCTGCACCACATCTCGCAGGCTTCCGGCATCGTGGCGTTCCCCATGTCGGTCTTCAGCGACCGCATCCACATGCTCGATCAGGCGACCGGCGCCCTCTACACGGGCGCCACGGCGCACCTCTCCACCGCCCTCCGTAACCGCCTTCGGATGTCCAACGCCGCCGAGGTCCAGTTCGGCGACACCCTCTACATCTACGGCGGGTACGGCCCCGAGTCGCCGACCACCTGGTTCACCAAGGCCTCTGCGCTTCAGGTCGACCTGATCGCGGTGCGCAACGCGCTCCGCGCCGGGGTTCCCGTCCCCGAGTCGGCCTTCGCCATCCTGCCCTCGGCGGCGGCGGAGGTCGCCGGCACCTCGATCGTCAAGCTCGGCGCCGACAAGTTCGCGCTGGTCGGCGGCTCGAACTTCCGGGGTGACTACGGCCTGGGCGAGCTGAACCCCCAGCCGTTCACGAACTTCTACTCAGATTCGATGTACGTCTTCGACCGCGCCGTGAGCATGACGACGCCGATCCAGACGTTCACGGACTCGTTCTGGCTGCACCGGCGCGACCTCAACGTCGCGCCCGTCACGTACACCTCGCCGACGCGCCCCGGCCTGGCAATGATCTGCGGCGTCTTCAACGGCCCGGCGCCGTGGGAGAACCCCGCGACCTACGCCCTGGGCGACGGCGCTGTCACGGTGCACGACACGTACCTGCAGAAGATGAACACGTACGAGGCGGCCCGGGCCTCGTTCTTCAGCGCGGCGACCGGCACGAACCGCCTGGTCGTGCTCGGCGGCCTTTCGTATCAGATCTACGTGGACGGCGAGTTCTTCTACGACTTCCTCGTGCCCTGGGTCACCGACGTGGCGGAGCAGACGTTCGTGAACGGGGCGTTCGTGGAGAACGCCGAGAAGGTCATCGGGCAGATGCCCCTGGCGACGACCAACACCCGCCTGTTCCTGCGCCACAACATGCCGGTGAACGAGAGCGGGCAGCTGCTGCTCGACAAGATCCCGCACAACGAGCACCTGCTCGGGCGCGTGGTCGGCGGGCTGTCTGCCATGAACCCGGGCCCCGAGCCGACCACTTTCGCGTCGTCCAACGTCTACAACGTCTTCGTCGCGGTCGGCGTGCGCGGCGACGTGAACAAGGACGGCACGGTCTCCTTCGCCGACCTCAACATCGTGCTCGGGCAGTTCGGCCTGACCGGGCCGCTCTACACACTGAGCGGCGACCTCAACCTCGACGGCGGCGTGACCTTCGCCGACCTCAACGTGGTGCTGAGCAACTTCGGCAGCAGCACGCCGGGCTGAGCCGAAGTCACGCCCAATGTGCTCGATCGCAGCGCGCCCCGCATCTCGCGGGGCGCTTTCCTGCGCGATCCGCTCAGTGCACCCGCTCGCTCACGACCTTCCCTTCGATCACCACGCCCACGCAGTGGCTGGTGTATTCGAAGGGGTCGCCGTCGTACACCGCCACGTCGCCGTCCTTGCCCGGCTCGAGCGAGCCCACGCGGTCCGCCACGCCCAGGATCTGCGCCGGCGAGATCGTCACCGACGCCAGCGCATCCTCGAACGAGAGCCCGTTCGCCGCCGCCACCGCGGCCTCAAACAGAATCACGCGCACCTTCGGCACGTACGACTCGTAGCCCGACTCGATGGCGAACGGGATGCCCGCCTTGCGCAGCGCCGCGGCGGTCTCGAACGACTGGTTCTCCGTCTCGCCCACCGCGCGCTGCATGCTCGGGTGCAGCGAGACCGGCGCCCCGGCCGCCTTGATCTCGTCGAGCAGCAGGTAGGCCTCGGCGCCCGAATCAAGAATCAGCCTGAAGCCGAACTCCTTCTGCAGGCGCAGGCACGAGGCGATGTCCTGGGCGCGGTTGGCCGTGATGAACAGGGGCGCCTCGCCCTTGAGCACGCGCCCGAGCGCCTCGAGGCGCAGGTTGCGGTCCGGCTTCTTGTCGTCCGCCGCGGTCTCGGCCTTCTTCAGGCGCTCCTGGGCCTTGAGCAGCTCCTCGCGCAGCATCGACATCATCTTCGCGCGCGTGCCGGGGGACTTGCCCCCCTCGTCCTTCTCGGCGCTGGGGCCGAAGGTCGCGACGACCGCGGCGCCGTCCTTCACCAGCGCCTCCTCCACCGTGTTGCCGCGCAGCTTGACGACGATCGTCTGGCCCGAGATCAACTCGCCCGGCGCGTGCCCGGTGTTGACCGTCGTCACGCCGTAGGACCGCACGAACTCGATCAGTTTCTCGTGCGGGTTGTACGCGTCGATCGCGCGGAGTTCGGGCTGGATGGGCGACGACCGCTCGATCTGGTCGGAGTCATGGCGCTGGTTGTAGATGCCCGTGAGCCCGACCGTGGCGCGGATGTCCACCAACCCGGGCGTCGCCACCGCGCCCTCGATGACATTGAACCCCGCGGGGATCGGCGTGCTCGCCGCCGGGCCCACCGCGCGCACCTTGCCGTTCTCGATGATCACCACGCCGTCCGCGAT
>CAYVSR010000304.1:0-4293 GCA_964453125.1 uncultured Phycisphaeraceae bacterium
CGCGAGGAGGTGCGCGATGCGCTGGCGTATCTGCGTGTGGTGGCGAACCAGGCGGACGACGTGTCGCTCTCGCGCATCGTGAACAAGCCGGCGCGGGGCATCGGGGCGGCGACGCTGGAGCGGGTGCGCGAGTGGGCGCGGGCGAGCGGCGTGCCTCTGTTCGAGGGGCTCCGGCGCGCGAGCGAGACGCCCGAGCGCATCGGCGAGGTGACGGCGCGGGCGGCGAAGGCGATGGGCGCGTTCGTGGCGCTGGTGGATGGCTGGACGGGAGGCGGGACGTTCCTTGGCGCGGAGGTCGGATCGACGCTGCGCGAACTCGTCGAGCGGGTGGTGAAGGAGTCGGGGCTGGAGAAGGCGTACTCGGACAAGGGTGATGACCCGGGGGGCGAGGCGCGCTTGGAAAACCTCGGTGAACTGATCTCGTCCGCGGCGGAATTCGAGGGGAAATACAGCGCGGAGCGGGACGTGGCGAGCGGGGAGTGGGAGCGGGCGGCGCGCGGCGAGGAGGTCGAGGCGCCGCCGATGCTGGCGATGCTGCGCGGCTATCTCGAGGGCGTGTCGCTGGTGGCGGACGCGGACAAGATCGACCCGGCGAGCGGGGCGGTGACGCTGCTGACGCTGCACGCGGCGAAGGGGCTGGAGTTCGGCGCGGTGGCGATCATCGGGCTGGAGGAGGGGCTGCTGCCGCACTCGAGGTCGAGGGACTCGGAGGCGGAGTTGGAGGAAGAGCGGCGGCTGATGTTCGTGGGGGTGACGCGCGCGAAGGAGCGGCTGCTGGTGACGAGCGCGAAGTACCGGACCATCCGAGGGCTGACGGAGCGGACGATCCCCAGCCAGTTTCTCGAGGAACTGGGCGAGGTGCGGGTGTCGGACCAGACGGACGTGTGGGACGAGAGCGGCGCGGAGGAGACGGGGTGGGGACGGTCGCTGTCGGACGGCGGTTCGCGCGCGGGCGCATCGCGCGATGAGGCGGCGTTCCCGATCGGGTGCAAGGTGCGCCACCCGCAGTTCGGCGTGGGCAAGGTGAAGGAAGTGAGCGGCGGGCTGGATGCGCGGGCGCGCGTGGAGTTCCCGGGGATTGGCGCGAAGACGCTGGTGCTGCGGTATGCGCGGCTGGAGCGCGTGGGGTAGTTCGAGAGACACGGACCCGCGGACGCGGGTCCGTGGCACGGGGAACCGGGGCGGACGCGCGGGGCGCGACTGTCAGGCGGTGGCGCCGATGTCGCGGCGGTACGTCTTGCCTTCGAAGTCGATCGCTTCGGCGGCGGCGAGGGCGCGCTGGCGGGCGTCTTCGGGGGTGTCGCCGAGGGTGACGACGGAGAGGACGCGCCCGCCGCCGGTGACCGGGGCGCCGCCGTCGGTGCGCGTGCTGGCGTGGAAGACGTGGACGTCTTGCATCGCCTCGGCCTTGTCGATGCCGGTGATGGGGAGGCCCTTTTTGCTCTCGCCGGGGTAGCCCTTGGCGGCGAGGACGATGCAGCAGGAGGGGCGCGGGTCCCATTCGAGCGCGGCTTCGTTCAATGATCCGGTGGCGGTGCGCCAGAGGAGTTCGGCGAGGTCGGACTTGAGGCGCACCATGATCGCCTGGCACTCGGGGTCGCCGAAGCGGGTGTTGAACTCGAGGACCTTGGGGCCGGCGTGGGTGAGCATGAGGCCGAGGAAGAGCACGCCGCGGAAGGGGATCTCTTCGCGCTTGAGCGTGTCGACGAGGGGGAGGAGGACCTCTCGCTCGACGCGCGCAATGGCGGCGGCGTCGAGGGAGGTGGCGGGGCTGAAGGCGCCCATGCCGCCGGTGTTGGGGCCGGTGTCGCCCTCGCCGATGCGCTTGTGGTCCTGCGCGGTTTCGAGGATAGCGATGGTGTCGTCGTCGATGAGGGCGAAGAGGGAGGTCTCGCGCCCGGTGAGGCATTCTTCGATGAGGACCTCGGCGCCGGCGTCGCCGAACTCGCGCTTGATCATGAATCGATCGACGGCGTCGAGGGCCTCGTCGAGCGACTCGGGAACGACGACGCCCTTGCCGGCGGCGAGGCCGCTGGCCTTGACGACGTGGCGCGAGGGGCGGGACTCGAGGTAGGCGCGGGCGTCGTCGGCGCTGGTGAAGGCGCGGGACTCGGCGGTGGGGATGAGCGCGGAGCGCATGATCTGCTTGGCGAAGGTCTTTGACGCCTCGAGACGTGCGCCCGCTTTGCCCGGCCCGAGGACGGCGCGGGGCGGGGCGCCTTGGCCGACCTTGGCGAGCGAATCGGCGAGACCGGCGGCCAGGGGGCCCTCGGGGCCGATGACGACGAAGTTGATCTTCTGGGTGTCGCACCAGCGGGCGAGGCGGGGCTGGTCTTTGAGGTTGAAGGTGTAGCCAACTGGCTGGGCGTGCGCAGCGATGCCGGGGTTCTCGGGGTGGGTGGTGAAGATGGCCTCGCAGCGCGGGGACTGGGCGAGTTTCCAGGCGAGGGCGTGCTCGCGCGCGCCGGCGCCGACGAGGAGGATGCGGAGGCGGTCTGGCATCGCGTGCGCGGGCATGGGGGGTGGATGGTAGCGGGGCGCGTGCGCGCGGCGGCGGCGCGGCGCGCGTGTGGCGTGGGCGCGTCAATTTCGTTGACGCGCGCGGGGCGCGGGGTAGGATCGCGAGCGTCGCGTCGCCGGGCGCCGCCGTGAGGGCGGCGCGCTTCGCGGGCGGAGGCCGAAGGAGAGCGGACATGCGATGGCTGATGCCGGCGGCGCTGGCTGCGGGGTGGGCGTGCGCGTGGGCGAGCGCGGGCGCGCCCTCGGGGAAGGTTGACGCGGCGCCGTCGGTGGTCGTCGCGATGGGCGGCAGGCCGGATGACTCGGACCGGTTGGGCGCGCCGGTGGATTCGCGCGTGGGGTTCGAGGCACGCCAGTTCCTGGGCAGGGCGCCGTTGCTGGTGACGTTCGACGCGTCGCGCACGGCGATCGATCCGGCGGGGTCGCTGGGGCGACCGGGATTCGGCGCGGCGGACCCGTCGTCGCGGCGCGGGCCGGCGGGGCTGCGCTACACCTGGAGTTTCGGCGACGGGACGTACGGCGCTGGGCGCATCGCGGCGCACACGTACGCGCAGCCGGGGCAGTACGACGTGCATCTGATCGTGTGGTCGGGGCGCGGCGTGCACGCGAGCGAGACGTTCGTGGTCACGGCGTCGGCGGGGGCGGGGATCCCCACCGGGCCGGTGAGCGCGAACGAGGCGCGCAGGTTCCTGTGGCAGGCCGCGTTCGGGCCGCGGGCGGCGGACGTGAACGCGGTGGCCGCGGGCGGGTTCGAGGCGTGGATCGACGCGCAGGTGGCGATGGCGCCGACGTACATGACCGCCGCGCAGCTGACGCAGAGCATCGCGCTGGGGTACGGCTACGGGCCCGAGTCGCTGTGGGACGACTTTGCGATCGAGGCGCCGGACCAGCTGCGCCAGCGCATGGCGTGGGCGCTGGGGCAGATTCTGGTCATGAACAACCCTCAGGACACTTCGTCGGCGGACACGGTGTACTGGGGCGAGATCACGAAGCGTGCGCTGGGGAACTATCGAGACCTGCTGGGGTACGTGACGCGCTCGCACCAGATGGGCGTGTTCCTGACGTACATCAACAACCTGCTGGCGGACCCGCAGTCGGGGCGCGTGCCGGACGAGAACTTCGCGCGGGAACTCATGCAGTTGTTCACGGTGGGGCTGTGGGCGCTCAACCCGGATGGCACGCTGGCGCTGGGGCCGGACGGGGCGGCGATCCCGACGTTCGACAACGTGACGGTCGGGCAGTTCGCGCGGGTGTTCACGGGGTACCGGTGGGGGCAGGACTTCGCGCAGCCGATGCCGATGATCCCGAGCCGGCACGAGTTCGGCTCGAAGCAGTTGCTGAATTATCCGGGCGTCGTGCCGCCGGGCGGGTTCGTGGCGCCGATCGCTTCGCCGGGGCAGCAGACGGAGGCGGCGGCGCAGGCGGACGTAGACCTGGCGCTGGACAACGTGTTCAACCATCCCAACTGCCCGCCGTTCGTGG
The DNA here is from genome assembly GCA_964453125.1 of uncultured Phycisphaeraceae bacterium. GTDB lineage: Bacteria > Planctomycetota > Phycisphaerae > Phycisphaerales > UBA1924 > CAYVSR01. The sequence continues at coordinate 4,003 of CAYVSR010000304.1, forward strand.
CGCAGCAGTTGATCCAGCGTCTGGTGACGAGCAACCCGACGCCGGCGTACGTGCGACGCGTCGCGGAGGCGTTCGAGGGGTTCGGGCCGCACGGATCCGGTGCGCGCGGCGATCTTGCGGCGACGGCTCGCGCGATCCTGCTCGATGAGGAGGCGCGCGACCCGGCGTATCGAACCAACCCGTATTACGGGCTGACCAAGGAGCCCACCGTGATCCGTTGGGGGTTGCACCGGGCGCTGGAGCGCATCGACCGGCCCGCGGAATCGTTCCCGTTCCGGATCAACACCGATT
>CAYVSR010000305.1:0-4281 GCA_964453125.1 uncultured Phycisphaeraceae bacterium
GGGCGACCTCGGCGTGGAACTCGACGTCGCCCGCGTGCCCATCGCCCAGAAGCGCCTCATCGCCCGCGCCCACGAGTTCGGCCGACCGTGCATCGTCGCCACACAGATGCTCGAGTCGATGATCGAGAAGCCATCCCCCACCCGCGCCGAGGCCTCCGACGTCGCCAACGCCATCCTCGACGGCGCCGACGCGGTCATGCTCAGCGGCGAGACTGCCGTCGGAAAGTTCCCGTCCCTCGCCGCCGACACCATGCGGCGCATCGCGCTCGTCGTCGAAGAAGAGATGCGCGCCACGCCGCAGCGCCACACCGCGCCGATCAAGTTCCGCGAGGCCCGCGACGTCCCCGCCGCCGTGGCCCACGGCGCCCGCACCATGTGCGAGGACGCCGGCGCCTCCCTCATCGCCGTCTGGTCCGAGGGTGGCTCCACCGCCTCGCGCCTCTCGCAGAACGAGTTCCACGTGCCCGTCCTCGCGTTCTCCAGCGACGAGCGCGCCGTCCGGCGCATGGCCCTTCTCCGCGGCGTCATCCCCGTCCTGTGCACCACCCTCCCCGAGCACCGCAGCGAGTTCGCCGCCATCGCCGACCGCCACGCCCTCGAGCACGGATGGGTCCGGCGCGGCGAGAAAATGGTCCTCGTCGGGGGCAAACCCTTCGGCGTCCGCGGCACGGCGAACACCGTCGCCATCCGCACCGCCGGCGAGACGTGGCGCGGGGGCGACGAGTGATGCTTATCCGCGCAGCCATCGTCTCCATCGGCGACGAGATCGCGCTGGGTCAGAGCCTCGACACCAATTCGCAGTGGCTCGCCGCACGCCTCGCAACGCTGGGCGCGCTCGCGATCGAGCACGTCTCCGTCCCGGACGACGAGGCCGCCATCGCGGACGCGCTCGCGCGCCTCGGCGCACTCGCGCCGATCGTCGTCTGCACCGGCGGCCTCGGCCCCACCGCGGACGACCTCACCCGCGCCGCGCTCGCCCGCGCCACCCGCGACTCACTTATCGAAGATCCCGAGGCGCTCGCCCAGATCACCGCCTTCCTCGCCCGGCGCGCACGTCCCGTCGGCGCCCTCCAGCGCACACAAGCCCTCCGCCCGTCCTGCGCCGCGACGCTCCGCAATGAGGTCGGCACTGCGCCCGGCCTTCGCGCAGCGCTCGGCGACAGCACCATCTGGTGCCTCCCCGGCCCGCCCGGTGAGATGCGCCCGATGTTCGAGCGAGAGACCGCGCCCGGCGTAGGGGCGCTCGTCGCGCGCGCGGCCGCCGCGAGCGGCGCGCCGCCATCGGGCATCTCGACGCGATTCGTGCACTGCTGCGCCATCGCCGAGGCCGACGCGGCCGAACGCCTCGGCCCCATCCTCGACCGCGCCCGCAAACCGACCGTCGGCATCACCGTCGCCAACACCATCGTCACCCTGCGCATCCGCCACGAGGGCCCGCTCGGCGATGCGCCCCGCGCGCTCGACGACACCGAGCGCGACATCCGCGCCGCGATGGGCGCCCACGTCTTCGGCGCCGGCGACGACACCCTCCCCGGCGCCATCCGGCGCACGCTCTTCGAGCGGCGCCAGACCATCGCCTGCGTCGAATCCTGCACCGGCGGCATGCTCCTCGGCGCGCTCTCCGACCCCGCCGGCGCTTCCGGCGCGCTCCAGGGCGGGTGGGTCACCTACTCCAACGAGATGAAGCAGCGCGAGGTCGGTGTTCCCGAGAACCTCATCCGCGCCCACGGCGCCGTGAGCGAGCCCGTCGCCCGCGCCATGGCCGAGGGCGGCCTCGCCCGCGCAGGCGCCGACTACTGCCTGGCCGTCACCGGAATCGCCGGCCCGGCAGGCGGGAGCGACGCGAAGCCCATCGGCACGGTCTTCGTGGCGCTCGCGCGCGCGAACCCCGCGGCCGGCGCCACGACGGTGCGCCGCTTCCTCTTCTCCGCCGATCGAGCCGGCGTCCGCCTGCGCACTGTCCAGGTCGCCCTCGCCATGCTCTGGCTGGACCTGCAAGGCGCCGCTCCCGCCCGGCTCGTGGGGGAGACGGCGCTCAATCCGTCGTCCTAAAATTCGCCGTACATCGCTCTCGCACCGGAATGCGGGCCCCTGCCAAACGTATTAGGATTCTCATTCGGGCATCCACCAAGGACGGAGCCCACTCCCGCGCAGGGCCGATCGCCCCGGGCGCACGCGAAGGAACGCAGAGGATCGCATGACGACGCTCAACGCCGCCCGACCCTTGCACGCCCCATCCGACCCCGCCCCCGCCAGAGCCGCCGACCAGCGCGCCGGCTGCTGCTCCGCCCGCTGCGCCTGCGCGTCCGGCGCGGCCAACCCCGCGCCCGTCGCTCTCGCGGCGGACGCCCTCCTCCGCCAATGCTCCGATTTCCTCGCCTCGCTCGCCGATGAAACCTACCGCGCACCCTCCGCGATCCTCATGGGCTCGACCATCGGCCAGCACGTGCGACACAGCCTCGACCACTTCTCGGCCGCCGTCCGCGCCATGCAGGGCGAGGCGATCGACTACGACCACCGCGAGCGCGACACCCCGATCGAGACCAGCCGCGCTGCGGCCCTCGCCGCGATCGACGCCCTCCGCGCCCCGCTCCGCACGCTCGACTCCCCCGCCGCCGCCTGCGCCGTGCGCGTCCGCGTCATGCTCACCGGCGACGGCGCCGAAACCGAACTCGGCTCCACCCTCGCCCGCGAGATCGCCTTCGCCGCGCACCACGCCACGCACCACCACGCCATGATGGCCGCCATCGCCCGCGAGCACGGCGTGGCCTCGCCCGCCGGCTTCGGCAAGGCGCCCTCGACACTCAACTTCGAACGCGGACGCTCCGCCTGACCGGCGCTCCGACCACTCTCGCGCCCCGACGCACGGCGCGCCCCCGACCAGACACGAGCCTCACCGCATGTGCACACTGACGGTCATCGAGCAGCCCGCCGGCTACCGCGTCGCCGTCAATCGCGACGAGAAACGAACACGCCCCGCCGCCACCGGGCCCGACGCCCACCGCGTCGGCGTGGGTCGCGCGCTCTGGCCCACCGACACCCTCGCCGGCGGCGCCTGGATCGCCGCCAGCGACCGCGGCCTCACGCTCAGCGTGCAGAACGTCAACCCCACGCCCCCCCTCACGATGCCGCCCACGCTCGTGTCGCGCGGCGAGATCATCCCGCGCATCATCGGCTCGCGCTCCGCCTGGGCGGCCGCGTCCGAACTGCGCCGCATGCGTCTCGACCTGCACGCCCCGTTCCGCCTCGTCGCCATCGACGACGCGGAGATCATCGAGGCTCGCTGGGACCGCACCGACCTCGAGGTCAAGCGGCGCGTGCTCGGCCCGGCGTGCTTCGTCACCAGCGGGCTGGGCGACTGCCTCGCCACGCCCCGCCTCGGGCTCTGGGAACTCTTCCTCGCCGAGCACGGCCAGACCGTCGCCATGCAGGACGAGTTCCACCGCCACTACTGGCCCGACCGGCCCGAGATCAGCGTCCACATGACCCGCGCCGACGCGCGCACGGTCTCCGTCACCACGGTTGAGGCCCTGCTCCACGCCGCCGGCGCCGAGATCCACATGACCTACCGCGACGACGCGGGCGTCCGGCGCGCTTCCCTCGAGGCCCCATCGGTCGCCGGCGTCCTGCACCGCGCTGCCCCGGTTGCGGCCCGGGCGCTCGGGACCGACCATCGCGGCGCATGGTGAGCGCGGACCACCCCGACCCTTCCTCGTCTCCCGAAGGCGCCCCGCCCGAGGTCGCACCGCGCCCTCCCTCCCGGCGCGCGCGCATCGCCCGCCACATCGCGGTCATCTGGGCCTGCCTGCTCGCGCTCTCCAACGTCTCGCAGATGATCTGGCCCGGCGTCGGCAAGGGCCCCCCGCCGCAGGGCTCTGCACGCACCACGCTCAACATCCCCGAGTACGGCGCGCACGCCCCCGTGCCGGACAAGACCGCCAACATCTCCTTCCTCACCTGGCCGCCATCGCCCGAAGCGCCTCCCCCACCCGGTGCGCCGCGCGCCCCGATCGTGCTGCTCCACGGGAGCCCCGGAGCCGCCGACGATTTCGCCTCGCTCGCCCCCATCCTCGCCCGTGCCGGACACGAGGTGATCTCCGTCGACCTCCCGGGCTTCGGTCGCTCCGAGCGGTGGGTCGGTGACTACTCCATCGCCTCCGATGCGCGCACGCTCCTCCGACAGCTAGACGAACGCGACATCCAGCGCGACGACATCATCGGCCTGGTGCTCGGCGGCGGCGTCGGCATCGAACTCGCCTCGCTCGCCCCCGACCGCGTCGC
>CAYVSR010000306.1:0-4279 GCA_964453125.1 uncultured Phycisphaeraceae bacterium
GGAGCTCACCAGGGTCTCCGTGACAAGCCCCGGTCACACCTTTGTCAGCATCCTCGGCATGGCCAGGGCGCCGGCGCCGCCGCCGACTGACGGGGTCCCGCCGCCTGCGACCGACCCGATCTACGTCATCCTGCGCGAGGTGCTGATGCCGGTTGCGGACGGGGGCTTGGAGACGCGCTTCCTGGCCACGCTCGATCCCGAGGGGTTCAGCGGCGCTGCCACGCTCATCGGGGAACTGTCCGACAAATTCGCCGGCCTCGCGTTCCGCGCCGACGGCACGCTCATCGGCGTGACAGGCAGCGGCGCGTCCTCGCCGAACGCCCTGTTCACGATCGACAGGGCAACCGCCGGCGCCACCTTCCTGATGGACCTTCCCAACGGGACCACCGGCGGACAGGCCATCGCCATCGCCCCGGACGGCTTCCTGTACCACGCCGCCGGGAACACGGCATCGAGCTTTGCCTACGAGCGCATCGACCTCGACGCGCTTACGATCGAAAGCGTCCCGCTGGCCGAGCATCGCTTCGACTACCGCGAGGCCGCGGCCCTCGGCTACTCCCCGGCCCTGGGCGCGATGCACCTCTCGGACCACAACGGCGATCTATACACCATCGACACCACCACGGGCGAGACGGCGCTCGTCGGGAGATTCTCCATCCCGGTGGACAGCGAGCCCATCTACCTCATGAAGGGACTCGCCTTCGCCGAGGAGATCGTCGCCCCCTGCCCCGGCGACACCAACGGCGACGGCGTGGTCGATTTCATCGACCTCAACAACGTGCTCTCTTCGTTCGGCATCGCCTCGGGCCAGCCCGGCTACATCCCCGGCGCGGACGTGAACAGCGACGACGTTGTCGACTTCCTCGACCTGAACATCGTGCTCTCGTTCTTCGGCACGGGTTGCTGACGCGTCGTCGCCGCCAGCGCAGGTCCGGGCCTGCCGGGCGGCGGTCTGCGAGAATCTGCCACAGCCGGCGACAGGCCGGCCGGTCCGGCGCGTCCCGGAGGGGTGGGCCCGCCGCGCGGTCGCGGGGGCTGTCGGCTTCTCGTGCGCGGAGAACGGTGATGCAGACCAAGGCAATCGTGGCGGCGGGGTTCGCCATCGCGGGGATCGGCGTGGCGGCGTACTCGTTCACGGCGTCCATGAAGAAAGGTTCGCCGGGCGACCGGTTGCGCCTGGTGACGCGCGACGGGATCCCCGGCGGGCCCGAGGGGGCCGGCCGCCCGGAGGAGAAGCGCGAGCCGGTGAAGTTGCAGGCCGGGGGCGACCCGGCGGATGCGCTGGCGTCCGCCGCGGGCGCAATGCCTGATGAGGCCGAGACCGAGACCGACGGTCGCAACCCGGCGAACTTCCCCGAGGTGAACACGGACGAGGACGTCTCGCCGATGCTGGGTGAACTCGAGGCGCAAGTGGCGGACGCGACCGCGGCGATCGGCGAGGTGCGGGCGTTGGGCGTGCAGGCACAGTCGAAACTTGCCGGCGCGACGCGCACGGCGCTCGAGCCGTACCTGCTGGGCTCGCGCAGCAAAGTGCTCGAAGCGATCGCGGCGCTCGGCGGCACGCCGCCCGACCCGAACGCGCCGCCCCCGACCGGCCCCGACGGTCAACCGATGCCGGGCCCGCGCGGCGGACCGGGCGGGCCGCTGATCAACCTGCTCAAGCACGCGTCGATCGATCTCGCCAACGCGCGCATCCTGCCGGTGATGCAGAACGGCAAGAACCTCCGCGAAGAGGCGATGATGGGGGAGATCGGCGGGGCGACGTCCGCGACGGGGAAGAACATCCCCGGCACGACGCCGGCGCCGGGCGCGCCGGGTTCGGGCGGCGCGGGGGCGCCGGAGCAGCGCGAGATTTCGGTGACGGCGGGTGGCGGGGCGCCGCCGCGGGTGGAGGCCGGCGCGCCGCGGGGCGGCGGTGGCGGTCGCGATCGGATGGTCATGAAGATGATGCAGCGCGGCGCGTACCCCGGCGTCGAGGACCCGGAGCGCAAGAAGCTGACGGTTGTTGAGGTTCGGGCGCCGATCCTGCTCGATGGCGAGACGCCGGGCAAGGACGCGACGGACGTCGAGATCGGCATCGACATGGCGTGGAACCCCGAGGCGCAGCAGTGGCAGCCCGCGGGGTTCACGCTGTACCCCAAGAACCAGAAGTCGATGATGAAGGTCGCCCAGGCGATGCGCGCGGCGCAGGCGGGGTGAGCGGGGCGGGAAGGGCACTAGGCAATGGGCACTAGGCACTAGGCGAGAAGCACTGAGCACGAAGCACCGAGCACCGAGCACTCGGCCGAGCGCCGAGCACTGAGCACTTCCCATGCAACGACGCGCGTTCTCGCTTATCGAACTCCTGGTCTCCATCGGCATCATCTCGCTGCTGATATCCATCCTGCTGCCGACGCTCGGCGGCGCCCGGATCAGCGCGGCGCGGGTCACGGCGCAGGCCAACGCGCGCACGCTCGGCCAGTCGTTCGAGGCCTTCGCCGACAAGCACGGGAACTACCCGTTCACGGATGCGCGTCACCCGGCGCCGGGCATGATGGGCGGGCTGCCGGGCGGCGGCGGGCCTCCGGCGGGCATCGTGCTCGTGCCGTGGTACCCGCGCGGCACGATGGTCGGCGTGTCGGGGCACTGGTCGCACGCGTTCATGTGGCCGGGCCTCGTGGCGGACGTGGCGCCGTGGGTTGAGCACTATTCGACGTGGGTCTCGCCGGGCCGATCGACGGCGCTGCCCGAAGACCCGGTGGACCCGGAGCACGGCGGGCCGGCGACGATGGTCTCGTTCCGGTACTCGAACTCGTTCGTGGCGCGCCCCGCGCTGTGGCAGACGGGCACGCCGATCGAGGCGGGCCTGCTGAACCCGACGACGGTGAGCGAGGTGGCGTTCCCCGCGGGCAAGGTGGTGGTGTGGGACGCGGAACTCGCGTACATCCGTAAGACGCCGCCGGTGGTTGGCGGGCACTTCGACGCGCTCACGGCGATGGCGTTCGCGGACCAGCACGCCGAGGTGAAGAACCCGAAGGACGCGGCGAAGGGTTTCGCGAACCCGCTCAACGGCGGGTCGGACCAGACGCTGCACAACACGCCCGACGGCGTGCTAGGTCGGGACTACTAGTCGCGGGTTGGGGGGTCGGCGGCGCCGCTACCATCCGCTCCGCCATGGCAACCACGCAATCGCTGTCTGTTTCGCAGGCCTTCAAGGCCGCCCCCGGGACGCCCGGAAGCCCGAACCGTGCCGTCGTGAAGGGTTGGGTGCGCACGCGCCGTGACTCCAAGGCGGGGCTCTCGTTCGTCGGGCTGCACGATGGGTCGTGCTTCGAGGCGCTGCAGGTGGTGGCGCCCGCCGAACTGCCGAACTACCAGAGCGAGATTCTTCGCCTGACGGCGGGGTGCGCGATCGAGGCGGCCGGCGAGATCGTGGCGTCGCAGGGCAAGGGGCAGGCGATCGAGCTGAAGGCGGACGAGATCAAGGTGGTGGGCTGGGTGGACGACCCGGACACGTACCCGATCTCAAAGAAGGGGCACACGTTCGAGTATCTGCGCGAGGTGGCGCACCTGCGGTCGCGGACGAACACGTTCGGCGCCGTGGCGCGATTGCGTCACACGCTGGCGATGGCGGTGCACCGGTTCTTCCACGAGCGGGGGTATTTCTGGATCCACACGCCGATCATCACGGCGAGCGACTGCGAGGGCGCCGGCCAGATGTTCCGCGTCAGCACGCTGGACGCGCTGAACCCCGCGCGCACGCCGGACGGCGCGGTGGATTTCTCGAAGGACTTCTTCGGCAAGCAGGCGCATCTGACGGTCAGCGGGCAGCTGAACGTGGAGACGTACGCGTGCGCGCTGAGCAAGGTGTACACCTTCGGGCCGACGTTCCGTGCCGAGAACAGCAACACCAGCCGCCATTTGGCGGAGTTCTGGATGATCGAGCCGGAGATCGCGTTCTGCGACCTGGCGGGCGACGCGGACGTGGCCGAGGCGTTTGTGAAGTACCTGTTCAAGGCCGTGCTGACCGAGCGGGCCGACGACATGGCGTTCTTCAACGAGCGGATCGACACGACGGTGATCCAGACGCTGACGCACCTGATCGAGACGCCCTTCGAGCGCCTGACGTACACCGAAGCGGTGGCGCTGCTCGAAAGAAGCGGCGAGAAGTTCGAGTACCCGGTGAAGTGGGGGGCGGACCTGCAGAGCGAGCACGAGCGCTGCCTGACCGAGAAACTGGTGAAAAAGCCGGTGATCCTGATGAATTACCCGAAGGACATCAAGGCGTTCTACATGCGCC
>CAYVSR010000307.1:0-4273 GCA_964453125.1 uncultured Phycisphaeraceae bacterium
CAGACATCCTCACGTTCGACTTCGACCCGGCCGAAGGCGTGCCCTTCGACCGGGTCAAAGCGGGGGCGCTCCGCGTTCGACGAATCCTGGAGAGCGAGGGGCTCCACGCGTTCCTCAAGGCGTCGGGCGGGAAGGGGCTGCACGTGGTGACGCCTCTGCGGGTCGGCGCAGGCTGGGACGCGGCGAAGGCCTTCGCAAAATCGATCGCCGAGCGCATGGCCGCCGAGGAGCCGGATCGCTACGTCGCCACCATGAGCAAGCGCAAGCGAACGGGGCGGATCTTTGTGGACTACCTGCGAAACGGTCGCGGCGCGACGTCCGTCGCGCCGTACTCCGCACGCGCTCGCGCGGGCGCTCCGGTCGCCATGCCGCTCGCCTGGAGCCGGCTCGGGGGGCTCGAATCGCCCGCGGCGTTCACCGTCCGCGCGCTGCTCGGCGGGCGCACGCTGGGCGCGGACCCCTGGCGGGCGTTCGAGTCGGGCAGAGCGGCGCTGCCGGTCACCGGACGGGTCAGAACTGCAGGCGCAGTCGCGCGCCGAGGATGATCGCGTCGTCCACGAGCGGGCGCGGGGTCTCGACCCACTGCACGTCGAGCGTGAGGGCCGCGGCGGGCGTGATCGCGACGGTGTAGTACGCCTCAACGCCCTGGGATTGGTCGCCGACGCCCAGCAGCCCAGCGATGCGGCCGGTCTGGAGGCTCTGGTAGAAGTAGGCCACGCCCAGCGTGTCGTCGTCGCGGGTCGGGATCAGCCCGCGCCCGCCAAGCCCGACGCTGGCGTTCCATTCGATGGGGTTGGTGTCCTCGTCGGCGAAGCCGAGGCGCGCGAAGAGGCCGATGCCCTGGAGATCGGGCCGGCCGTCGGAGATGTTCACGGGCTTGTCCGTCTCGCCCTCGGCGAAAAGGTACTGCCACGCGTTGAGGGACACGGACCACGTCGTGTCCTCCGTCGCGAGCGCCAGCCCCTCGCCGGGATTGAAGACGAAGCGCTTGTTGAGGTCGGCGAACTCGTTCTCCCACGAGTAGAGGGCGGTGGCCGACACGCCGCCGGGCAGGCGCCCGAGCCGGTACTGGAAGTACGCGGAGGTGGACCAGAACCAGCCGTCGCCGAGCGAGTCGAACCCGCTGGTGGTGGACGAGTCCGCGGCGCTCATCACCGCGGTGGAGATGAGCCACTCGGGCGCGGGGGCCCAGACGAGGCCGGCGCCAAGCGTGCTGTAGGGCAGGCCAAGCGCGGCGACCGAATTGAAGATCAGGTTCGCGTTGAGGAACTGCGCCGTGCCACGGCCCGAGGCGAACTCGTTGAGGTCGCCGTCGAGCGTGTCGAACTTGCCTCCAAAGAGCGCGAAGGTCGGCGCGAGGTACTGGGTGTACATCAGATTGGTGACGGTCAACGGGATGGACTCGTCCAGCGGCGTGGCGAGCGGAAAGAACGCGTCCGTGTTGACCGGCAGCAGGGGACCTGCGGCGGAATTGACGCTCTTGCCGTAGCGGCTCTCGGCGCGGAACTTGATCACCGCACCGGGGAGCACGCCCATGCGCATCAGGTCGAAGTTGAAGTTGTAGTCCAGCCCGCCACCGTAGCGCGTGTCGTTGTCGACGCCGCCGTCCACGACGGACTGGGCGATCTGGGTGAAGTCGACGCTGAACTGCACGCCCTTCTGCGCGAGCGAGGTCCGCCCGCCTTCGAGGTCGCCGAGCAGGAAGGGGCGAGTCCAGATGTCGCCCGTGTAATCGGGGATGGGGAGGATGCCCTGCGCGGCCTCCGGGGCCGGAGCGGGCGTCACGGGCGCCGGCGCCTCGGCCGGCTGGGTCGTCTGCGCGCCGGCGCCGAGGGAGACAATCACCGCGGACGTTGGGGCGAGCCAGGCGAGAGGTCGTGGAGTCATGGTCGTTCCTTAGTTCAGGGAGAGTGGTGAACGAAGGCGGCAAACGAACAGGAGGGGGCACGGCGGTCCTGACCTGCGGCGGTCGCGCGGGCGCGGGAGCCGCGCCTCCCGCGGAAGGTGATCAGCCGGAGCTGATCGGCAGCCCGAGCAGGATCACGATCGTGACGACGAAGAGTACCAGCGCGACGCAGGCGAGCCCGAGACGCACCTTCCGAGCGGCGAACGTGCCGGTGATTCCGCCGAAGAAGAGCACGGACGCGAAGACGAGCGTCAGCAGCACGTACGTGCCGGACACCCGCCCCGCCTGCCGCGCGCCCGCGTGGAGACGGAGCGCGTCCTCCCGGAGCCGCTTGGCCTGCACCTCGACATCGAGCACGTACTCGGGGCGCTGGAGCGGCCCGGTCGCGCCGGGGTCGTGCAGGACCCCAGCCGCGACGCTGGCCTCGATCGCGGCGCGAAGCTGCGGCCGCATGCGCGCGATCAACGCGTCGCGCGTCTCGGTGTCATTCTCACGTATCGCTCGCCAGCACTCCAGGACCGTGATGCCGTCGAACGTGCGGAGCTGAAGGCCCACGATCGTGTCTTCGGCGGCCTGCCGCTCCGCGGTGTCCGCTCCGGCCTGCTTGGCGCTCTGCTCGCCGCCCCATTGCTTCGCCTGGTAGCCGCACCACGTGGACGCGAGCGTGGCGAGCGAGAGAATGACCGCGAGGGCGACCTCGAGCCAGCCTCGCCGTCGATCGCGCTCGACCGCGTGAAGGATGCGCCGCAGCGATGCCTCGATCGTGAGGTCGTCGGAGGGGCCCGGGTCGGTCGGGGAGGGATGAGTCACGCGCGTGATGCTCCAGCGCTGAGGCCAGGCAGGGTCGAATGTCGGCGGGCCGCGATCAACGATCGGCCCGCCCGGCGTTGGGGTCCCGGAAGTAGAGCCGGATGATCCTGTCGCGCCCCACCGCGCGGGCGAGCTCACGCGCGGCGCAGTACACCGTGATCAGCACGAGCAGCCATATCTGGACGCCGGCGAAGTGCGTCCACACGATCTCATCGAACAGGCGGCGGTTCGCCTCGCCGAAGTCGCCCGTGCGCCGCCAGAACCGCACCAGGTGCTCCAGGTACCTCGCTCCGAGCGCCGCAACGAAGTAAATGGCGGACTTCCACACCACGTTATACGCCAGCGGCTTGTGCGGAAACCGGTTGACCCCGGGCAGCTTGTCGGCGATGAGGACCACCTTCGCCATCACCAGCGCTGTGAGCGTCGCGCCCAGGAACGCCGGCGTGCGCACGACGTATTCGCGCAGGATGAGCGCCTCCGTCAGCGCGAGGAGCTGGAAGGACATAAAGAAGAAGACGGTGACGGGGACCAGCGCGAGCAGTTCGCGCCTGATTCGGGCGCCGACGTTCTTCATGCGTGCCGCTCCGAGGATTGCGCTGTGCGTGGACCCTCCCGCGGCGGGCGCCTCCCACGCGAACTCGCGCCGCCAGCCGCGCTTTCATGCCCACCACGATCCATCCGCGAGACGGCGCCTGTGTTCAAGGTGAGGTCAGCGCGGCACGGGCGCCGTGGCCGGGTTGCGATTGCTCGCTCACTTCACATCGACCGTCACCTTCACGATGCGCCCGGTGAACCTGTTGTCGCCCTGCTTGTAGTCGGGCGAGACGTTCGTCTCGCCATCGATGCCGACATCCGCGCCCTCGTCCGCCGAGAACGCGAAGGGCTGTGTCTTGGGGACGTGCCCCTCGGCGACCTTCTTGCCGTCGATGGTCAGCACGGACTTGCCTCCGGCGCCGGGCTTGACGTCGTCGGGGGTGAACTCGTACACGATGATGTGCTTGCCGGGCGCGAGGGCTGAGGGCGCCGCGATATTGGTGCGCTCGATCGCGAAGAAGTTGTACTCGTGATGCACCTTGCCCTCCTTCATGTAGAGGGTCCAGCCGCCGAAGTAGCCCGCTTGCGCGATGATGACGCCCGACGTGTTTGCGTCCTTGACCTCGATCTCGGCGGTGATGGTGTGGCGCACGCCCTTCACGTTGATGAAGGCGTTCTCCATCATGCCGGTCATGCCGTCGTACACGGTGAGCGACGTGCGCCCGCCCATCAGGTCCGGGCGGCCGGCGATGGCGGGGTTGAAACGCTCCGAGCGCCGGTCGTCGATCGGCAGGACGTTGTTCTTGATCGCCTCCTCCATGAAGACCGCCTGCAGCTCCTTGAGCTTCGCGGGCTCTCTGGCCGCGAGGTTGTCCGCCTGGCTGAAGTCCTTGTCGACGTTGTACAGCTCCCACACGTCGTCGGCGATCGGCGTGCCGGCCACCATGAGCCTGGGTATCGAGTGGCGCGTGCACGCGACCCAGCCGTCCTTGTAGATCGCGCGGTTGGCGAACATATCGAAGT
>CAYVSR010000308.1:0-4240 GCA_964453125.1 uncultured Phycisphaeraceae bacterium
GGGCACGACGATCGGGTTCTCCGCGTCGTACTGCCCCAGCGCGATCTGGCGCTTGAGGGCCTCACGGTACGTGCGCTTGAAGTGGCGCAGGCTCTCGGGCCCGCTCTGGCGCACGCCGGAGTACTTGTCCTTTGTCGTGGTGATCTTGTGCTCGCCCTTAGGCTCGATGCGCGGAAGTTGCAGCTCCTCGGCCATGATGTCCGCGAGTTCCTCGAGCGAGACATCGACCTCGAGCAGGTGCTTGCCCTGCTCCTCGCCGCCCTGCCCCTTGCCCTTGCCGGGCTGCCCCACGGCGTCGCCCTCGTTCCCCTCGCCCGTCCCCACGCCGCCGGAGTTGTCGCCGTAGCGGAACGTGGGGATGTCGATGTCGTAGACGGGGATGGAGACGAACTTGCGGCCCTCTTTGCCGATGAGTTCGCCGCGCTGGAGGAACTTGCGCAGGTCCTGGCGGATCTTCCCCTTGACGATCTGGCGGAAGCGGGTGTGGTCTTGTTCGATGCGGGCGACCATGGGGAAGCGGGCCCTCCGAGTATCTATACGTCGGGCGGAGGGGGGTGGTTGGTGAGAAAGGGGGGAGGGAGGGCCGAGAAGATGGGCGGAGACGTGGATTGGGGAGAAAGGAAGGCGGGGCAGGGCGGTCAGCATTCGATGCCGAAGCTGGAGAGGACGACGTTGAGGTCGAGGAAATCGACGACGCCATCGAGGTTGAGGTCCGACGCGATCGCCCCGGGCTGGGCGAGCAGGCGCCCGAAGTCCGAGAGCGCCAGCCAGAGATCGAAGGAGTCCACGCGTCGGTCGCCGGAGATGTCGCCCGCACAGATCTCATCGCACCCCACGTATGCCGCCACGCCCACGGCGCTCGTGCCGCCCATGCTCGGGAACTCGCCCCCGATGAAGAGCGTTGGCCTCCCGGCGTGTGTTACCGGGAGGAGCGCTCGCACGCGCTCGCGCGTGTAATACCCCGTGCCGCCGAGGCCGACGCTCGACCACCGTGTCCCGTCCCACCTCGCGAAGCAGTTGGTCGTCGCGCCCCAGGAGAATCGACCGCCGACATACACGGCGGGCCCCGAGCCGTCGTCGAAGGACGCGACGGCGTTGAGGTCGTATGTCGAAGGTGTGGGCACGAGTTCCCACGCGCCCTGATGCAGACGCGCGAGGTCGCCCGTCGGGCCGAACCCGCCGGGGCGCAGGGATGACCCGGCCACGTACAACGTCGGCCCTGAGCCGTCGTCGTGCACGCACATGGCTTCCACATTCCCGGGGAGACTGTTGCCGACGCGTGACCATGCCTCGCCGTCCCAGCGGCCGATGTCGACCCCGGTCTGCACGGCGGGCGCAACGGTCCCGCGCGCGTAGAGCCCGCGCATCGGGCCGTCCGCGACGGCGATGACGGCGCCGCCGCCGCCCCCGCTGATGCCGTTCCCGACGCGCTCCCACGCCGAGCCGGACCATCGCGCGAGACCGACAGCGCCGGTCGCAAGGGCGAACGAACCTCCCGCGAAGATGCGAGCCGGCGCCGGGCCTTCGCCGTCCTCGTCGAAACTCGCGAGGGCGAACACGCCCGCCTGGTACGAGCCGGTGATGAGCCCGGGCATCGCGCTCCACGATTCGCCCGTCCATCGGGCGACGAGCGTGGCGGGCGCGCCGCCCGCAGAGGTGAACTGCCCGCCGACGATCAGCTCACTCGGCGTGGGGCCCGGCCCGTCCGCGTCGAACGAGAGGAGCGCCTCGACCGGCGCGTTGAACGGGTCGGGCGGCGCCGCGACGCCGGCCCCCAGCGCGGCCCATCGGTCGCCATCCCACCGCGCGACGTTCGCCGCCGGCGCGCCGCTCGCGCCGGCGAACTCACCTCCGGCGTACAGCGTCGGGCCGGCGCCATCGTCGTGCATCGCGAGCGCGTGCACGAACCCGCTGATCGACCCGGCCGCAGGCCCGACGCGCGACCACTCGTCGCCGTCCCACGCCGCGAAGCTGTCCACGTCCAGCGTCCCCGCGCGCTGGAAGCCACCGGAGACGAACAGCCGCTCACCCTGCCCATCGTCGAACGTGGCGAGCATGGAGCACCCGGTGTACGCGAACATTCCGCCGAGGCCGGTTCCCACGGGGAACCACGCCGCGCCGTCCCACGCCGCGAGGTTCGACGCGGGCGCGCCACCGGCGGCGTTGAAGGTTCCTCCGACGACGACCACCGCGGCGGCGGGTCCTTCGCCGTCGGGGTCGAAGACAGCGGCGTCGGAAATGCCGTTCGAGCCTGCGTTGCTCGGCGTCACGCCGCCGCCCATTGTCGACCACGACACACCGTCCCACTGAGCCGCGTGACCCGCGGGGACGACCGTTCCATCGGCGTGATAGATGCGCTGGAAACGACCGAGGACGATCAGCGAAGCGTGCAGCGGCCCCGCGCCGTCTGGGTCGAAAGCCAGCAGGCGTCGGACCGATCCGCCGGGATAGCCGGCGCAGTCCGCCCAGCGCTCCCCGTTCCATCGCGCGACCATGTTGCCGGGGTTGCCCGGAATGGAATTGAACCCTCCACCCACGAACAGTTCCGGCGATTCGGGTCCGCTCCCGTCCGCATCGAACACCGCAAAGCACTCGACGCTCTGAGAGCCCGCGAACCCCGCCCCCGCGCCCACGCCCGACCAAGCGGTCCCGTCCCATTTGATGATGTTGGTCGGTGTGCTTACGCCGTCGGCGCCGACGCCGTTGCCGCCGACGAACAGCCGCGGCGCGCCCGGGCCGGCGCCGTCCTCGTCGAACACGCCCAGCGCGTACACATTCCCGCGCACGCCGCCGGGCACGGCGCGCCATTGAACGCCGTCCCAGGCGGCGACATTCGAGACCGGCGTGCCGCCGGCTGCGCGGAACTCTCCGCCCACGAACAGCATCGGGCACGCCGGGCCGTCGCCGTCGGCGTCGAAGACGCACATCGCGTCCGCGCGGCATCGGTCGCGCCCGTTCACCAGCCCATCGCCGAGCGACTCCCATCGCGCGCCGTCCCATCGCGCGATGCGATTGGTGCGCAGCGTCCCGATCGACTCGAACCCGCCCGCCACGTACAGCGCCGGCCCGCGCCCGTCGTCGAACACGGCTGCGGCGTTCGCCCCCGGTTCGCCGGGCGCGAAGAGACCGAGCCACCCCGGCCTGCACACGGGAGGCCCCGCGTGCGCGTCGAGCGCTGTCGCGCCAAGCGCGCCGATGGCGCACATCAGGGCACGATCGAGTCGGCGCGGGGCCGGCGCTCCGGGCATGGGTTCTTCTCCCCAAGGCGGCGCGCTTTCGGAGCGAGCCGCTCGTCTCAGCATACCCACGGAGTTCGACTGCACAAGCAGAAACACGCCGGATCGCGAGCGCTGCATCGTCGGAATGGAGGAGTTCGCGCGAGGCGGGGCGGCCCCGCAGTGCGCGGTTCAGCACGCCTGCTCGAAGTTCGAGAGCACGATGTTGAAGTCGAGGAAGTCGACGACGCCGTAAACGTTGAATCCGGAGGCCGGCAACTGGAAGTTTGCACCGCTCCGGTCGAGCTTCCGGCTCAGGCCGGGAAGCCCATAAGTCGATCACCGCCGCGGTCCGTTTCGTCGGCGACGGCGCCCTCATATCCTATTCGCTCGCATGCCCCCCTCCTCATCCAACTCCTCCGAATCCTCCCGCCTCTGGCGGCTCTCCGGCATGGGCACGGAACTTGCCGCGGGCGTGATTGGCATGGGGCTGCTCGGCTGGCTGCTCGACCGGTGGATGCACACCTCGCCCTGGATCATGCTCGGCGGCATTTTCGTCGGCCTCGTCGGCGGCGGGTGGAACTTCATCCGGCGCGCCCTCGCCGAGAACAAAGCCGCGGCGGAACGCTGGACGCACGACCACCCCGGGGGCATGGCGGCCATCCGCGCGGCCAAGCGGCGCGACAAGCGGGGCAAGGGCCGCGCGGGCGCCGGTTCGGGGGGGGGTGGCGGCGCGGATGGGGGGGGGCGTGAAGCCCTGGCCCGGGCGGCCCGTGGGCCGTATGATAGACGCGCCCCCCCGGCCCTGGAGCTCCCATGCGTGGACGGTGCGCCTGGCTCGTGTTGTTGACCGGCTGGTGCCCCGAAGGGGCCCTCCAACCCGGCGGCGACCTCTCGCCCCTCTCGCCCGGGGCGTCCGTCTCCTTGACCTTCGTGTGGGACGACGAGGCCGTGGCGGGGCCGGAGGACTGCGGGGGCTCCTGGTACGTGGAGGAGATCCTGGGCGGGTCGGAGGCCGTCGGCAC
>CAYVSR010000309.1:0-4208 GCA_964453125.1 uncultured Phycisphaeraceae bacterium
TCTGGTGATCGGCGCCTCGGGGGCGCTCGCCGCGTGGAAGTCCCTCATTCCGATGGGCCACTAGGGGGCCATCGCGGCGTAGAATCGTCGATCCTCCATGGCGGCCAAGCGGGATTTCTACACGGCTCTCGGCGTCGCGCGCAGCGCAAGCGCGGATGAGATCCGGCGCGCCCACCGGAAGCTCGCCCGCGAACTCCACCCGGACGTCAACAAGAAGCCCGACGCCGCCGAGCGCTTCAAGGAAGTGCAGGAGGCGTACGACGTCCTCTCGGACGCGGACAAGCGCGCGGTGTACGACCGCGTCGGCCACGCGGCGTATTCCAGCGGCGTGACAGGCGGCGCGGCCGGGCAGGGGGGGCCTGGCGAGCGACCCGGCGCGCGCCCCGGCCGGCGCGGGCCTACATATACATGGTCCAACATCGGGCGCGAGCCGGGCAGGGGGGGCGCCGGGCCGGGCGAGTCCGCGTTCACGTCCGACGACATCGGCTCGATGTTCGACGAGTTCTTCGGCGGGCGCGCCGCGCGCGCCGGCTGGCAGGAGGATGACGACGACATCGCCTCGCGCGCCGGCGCCGCGGCGAGGGCCCGGGCCAAACCTGCCGACCTCGAGCAGCCCATCGAGATCCCATTCATGACCGCGCTCAGCGGCGGGGTCACGACCATCCGGCTCAGCGCCCCCGGCGCCGGCTCCGGCGCGGGCGAGTCGCAGACGATCGACGTCACCATCCCCAAGGGCATCGCGGACGGCGCGAAACTGAGGCTGCGCGGGCGCGGCGGCGAGGGCTCGCACGGCCCGCGCGATCTCATCCTTGTCATCCGCATCGCGCCGCACCCGCGCTACCGGCGCGAGGGGCTCGATATCTCGGCGGATCTGCCCGTCACCATCGCCGAGGCCGCGCTGGGCGTGCAGGCCGATGTGGAGACCCCGGGCGGGCGCGTCGGCGTGCGCGTGCCGCCGGGCGCATCCAGCGGCGCCCGCCTGCGCCTGAAGGGTCGCGGCGTGGAGACCGCGGACGGCCGCCAGGGGGACTTCCACGCCGTCGTGAAGATCGTGGCGCCGTCGAAGGGATCGCTGAGCGCCGAAGACGAGACAACGCTGCGCGAACTCGGCGAGCGCCTGCCGAAGGTGCGGGAGTAGGCGAGGCAGGGATGCACGCCCGCGTTTGCGCGTGAGCCTGCAAGTCCGATCCGATTCGCCCACCCGAGCCCTCGCGCGCCTATCCTCTTGGCACATGAACGCGCCCAATTCTGCGTCGCTTCGAGTCCGCCTCGGCCAGGTCGAGGGCGGGCGCCGAAGCGGTGCGATCTCGCGCTCGCGCACGGCGGCGGGCCTGGCCCTCGGTTTCTCCATCGCGTTCGGCGCACAGACCACGATCGCGACAGGCGCCCAGACGGCGCCGCCTTCGACGACGGCCGGCGCCGAGCCGGCCGGCGTGTCGGCCGAATCTCGCGAGAAACACTCGAAGGCGCGCGAACTGCTCGTCAGCGGCCCGCCCGGCGAGGCGAGCGACACGCTGGTCGCGCTCTGGCGCCAGCCTGGCGATGCGGAGTGGGGCGTGTACCGGCGCACGGCGCTGCTGCCCGACATCCGCACCATCTGCCGCGCACACTCCGCCGCGCGAACCATTTTCTCGGCCGAAAGCGAGGCACTGCGCCGCGGGCTCACCCCCGCCTCCGGCGAGGGCCTCAACGACTGGCTCGCCCTCCAGTGGGCCCTGGGCGACGACGCCGGCACGGGTCGATGGTTCGACGGCGTGAAGGCCGACGCCGCGTGGGCGGATGCGCTGCAGACGATGCGATCGCGCATGGCCCCCGCGTTCGCGCGCGCCGGCCGCTGGGCGGACATGCCCCACCTCTTCCCTGCTCCACAGGCGTGGATCGACGACCACTTGCAGCCGCCGCTGGCGCTCGAGGCGGTGAACGTGCGCGACGTCAAGAACCTGGCGGTGGTGACGGAGAGCCGGATCCTGACCGCGTGGCTGGCGGCCGGGCTCTGTGCCCAGAAGCAAGAGGCCGAGGCGGAGGCGGTCTGCCGCGCGCTGATACACGCCAGCCGCGACGGCGGCACGCGCCGGATCGTGGTGGAGACTGCGCTGAGCGCGAAGCAGTCGCGCTCGTATCTGCTCGTGCTGATCGACGAGGGTGTTGCGAAGGGCGAACTGGTCGCCGACCTCCGGACCGCCGTGCGACGCGCGCTCGACGCCGCCCCGGCGAAAGCCGCGGCCCAGCCCGCGAAGGCGCCCGAGGCCGGCGGCGCGTCGAAGTGATCGGCGCGCGGAGCGTGGCGCCCCGGAGGTCGGCTGTCGTGCGCTACTTCTGGTGGGGCGCGACCTTGCGCCGTTCGACCGAAGCGCCGTTGGGCAGGAAGATCGGCACGTGCGGCAGCCCCGGCGCGCCCATGAAGATCGGCACGGGCGTGTAGAAGGGCTCGGGAACCGGCATCAGCGCCATCTCGGGCGTGATCGGCGCGGGCGGCGGAGGGCGCAGCGGCGACGAAGCGACAACAGGCCCTGGCGGCGCGGCCGCGCCGCCGCGTGCGGCGAGCGCGGGCCGAAGATTCCGCTCGTACCACGCGGACCAGCCCGCCAGGTCGTAGCCGAGGTACTCGGTCGATCGGCCCCAGGCCTCCGTCGTCATGCGCACCAGCGCCGCGTGAACCTCCGAGCGGTACGACGTCACCAGCGAGTCGTGGATGACCAGCAGCGAGCCCGTGTTCAGCGTCGAAACCGTGGGGTCGAACGCGACGGCGCTCGTTCCCACGACGGGCGTGACGTCGGACACGAACGTGCGCTGCGTGCCAACGAAGATGAACGCCTTGGGCCCGGCGCGCTGCGCCGCTCGGTTCGCCGGCGCCACCTGCGCTGCGATCAGCAGCGGGATGGCCTCGAGGATCTTCAGGCTCTCCGCCGCGCCCGCCGCCGCGATGGCCTGCTCGTCCGTTCCCGCGCGGAGCGCGTGCGCGAGGGCGATCTTGGCGCCCTCGGCCAATCCTCCGTCGAGGGCCAGGGCCTGCAGCCCCTCGAGCGCCCCGGCACGCATGTCCGACGAGGCGTCGAAGCATGCGACCCACGCCAGCGCCGCCTGCGCCTGGGGCGATGGCCTCTCGGTGATGAGGTCGATCATCGCGAGGCGGACGTCCGGGGCCTCGCGCTCGAAGATCTCGAGCAGGGGGGTGTAGCCCTCGGCGAAGCACTCGGCGATCGGCGCGCCGGTGGCCTGATTCGTCTCGATGGCGAACTTCGTCAGCGCCGTCCGCACCTGCTCGACGCCGTCCTTGCGGATGTCCGGCACGCGGACGGACCCGAAGTGCTTGACGCGGATGCGGTTGAGGGTGCGCTCGAACTCCATCGCACGCTTGCGCTGGGCGGCGAAGGCGGGGCCCTCGGGCGCCTGGCGGGCGATCGATCCCGCAGGCGGGCCGGGCGACGCCGCCAACGCGCGGAGTGCGCCGGCCAACGCCGCGATAAGCGCGAGGGATAAACCGGCCTGGCGAGTCGGGGCCACGAGACAACGTTCGCAGGGTTCGGGGCGCCGGTTCATCGCGCCGGAAGTCTATGTGGCCCGGGCCGTCCGCCCCGACGGGCGCCGGCCCGGCCCCGCGGGGGGAGTTACCGCCTCGGGCCCCGCGTGTCGGAAACCGTCGAACCCGGGAAACTCTTCTTCCGCGCCGCGGCCTCTTCCTTCGTCGCGAACCGTCCCACGTGCACGGCGTAGACCGTCCTGCCATCGTCCGGACGCTGCTGAACGCGGGGAAGCCCGAGCCCCAGGCGGGTGGAGATCGGCGTGTTCTTGCGGACGCACTCCTCCGCGTTCTGGATCTTCGCGAACACGCCCAGTTGCAGCGCGAACGCGCCCGCCGCCGGGCCCGAGGGCGCCGCGGCGACGCCCTGGGCGCGCTGCTGGGCCTGGGTCTTGAGGGCGGGGTCCGTGGCCTGTGCGGCCGCCAGTGAGAACTGCGTGCGCGCCATGTCCGATTGGCCCAGGGCCTCGTAGGACTGCCCGGCCTGGTACGCGGCGCGGGCGCCCTCGTCACCCGTCAGCTTCTGCGAGGCGTCGCGGAGCAGCATGGCCGCCTCGGCGTGGCGCCCGCGGGCTTGGTCCATCAGACCCAGCCCGGCGCCCGCACGACCGGCGATGTCTCGCTCATTCGAGCGGGTGAGCGGCTCGAGCCAGCGGCGCGCGTCCGCCGAGCGGTCGATCTGCGAGGC
>CAYVSR010000310.1:0-4205 GCA_964453125.1 uncultured Phycisphaeraceae bacterium
GGCCGATGCTGCGCGCGAGGCTGTTCGACGGGCGCGTCTCGGTCACGCTCTGCTCGGCGACTCTCGCGACGGGAGCGCGGGCGCCCGTCCCCGCGCGCGACGAGGGCCCGCGCGTCGTCGGCCTCGATGAGGAGGACCGCCCGGCGCCGCCGCGCCGGCCCGCGAAGGACCCCTTCGGCCACGCCAAGGCGCGCCTCGGCTGCGCGGATGCGGAGACCCTGCTCCTGGGCAGCCCCTTCGAGCACGCGCGCCTCGTCGAGTTCTACGTCGATCGCACCATCCCTGACCCTCGGGCGCCGGGGTACGCCGAGCGCGTCGCTGAGGCCGTGGTGGAGCACGCCCGCGCCACGGGGGGCGGGGCCTTCGTGCTGTTCACGTCATTCGACTCGCTTCGGCGCGTCGCAGGCCTTGCGCGCGACGCGCTCGAGGCTGACGCCATGCCCGTCCTGGTGCAGGAGGGCGGTGCGCCCGGCGCCGGGATGTCTCGCGCCGCGCTGCTCGGCGCGTTCCGCGAGAACGACCGCAGCGTGCTCTTCGGCACCGCGTCCTTCTGGCAGGGGGTGGACGTGCGCGGGCGCGGGCTTCGCAACGTGATCATCACCCGCCTGCCCTTTGAACCGCCCGACAGGCCGCTGACGCAGGCGAGGCTCGAGCGGATCGAGTCGCTGGGCGGGGACGCGTTCCTGGACGATTCGCTGCCCCGGGCCGTGCTGCGCTTCAAGCAGGGGTTCGGCCGCCTCGTGCGCAGCCGCGAGGACCACGGGCGTGTCGTCGTGCTGGACCCGCGGATCGTGACCAAGGGCTACGGCAAGGCGTTTCTCGACGCGTTGCCGGTGGGGGTAGCGGTGCGTCAATCGGGGGGGGCTCGGGCGGGCTGAACCCGGTATCGTGGTCAGATGCTCGGAAAGGTCTTCAAGGCGTACGACATTCGCGGGGTTTACCCCGACCCGCTCAACGAGCGCATGGCGTGGCAGATCGGCTACGGGTGCTCGGAATACCTGCTCGGCGAGGCGGCGGCGGCGGGGGACACCACGCCGATGATGCAGCGAGTCGTTGTGGGGCGCGACATGCGCAAGAGCAGCCCGTCGCTGGGCGCGAAACTCATCGAGGGGATCACGGCCCAGGGCGGGAACGTGGTGGACGTCGGCATGGTGGACACCTCGTTCATCTACTTCGCGGTCAACCACCTCGACTGCGCCGGCGGCGTGATGACCACGGCCTCGCACAACCCGCCGCAGTACAACGGGTTCAAGGTCTGCAAGCGCAAGGCCAAGCCGGTGGGGGAGGCGACGGGGCTCGGGCAGATCCGCAAGGCGGCGGCGATGGCGGACCCGGCCGTGGCGGGGAAGCCCAAAGTGCGCGGGCGGGTTGAAGAGCGCGACCTGTGGGACGCGTACGCCAAGCACGTGCGCTCGTTCCTGGACATGGGCGGCAAGCGCATGAAGGTGGTGGTGGACGCGAGCAACGGCATGGCGGGGACGATGATCCCGCGCGTGTTCGGGAAGAATGGCTCGGCCATCCCCGGCCTCGAGATCGTCGAACTGAACTACGAGAACTCGAAGGGCGTGTTCGTGCACGAGCCCAACCCGCAGCTGCCCTCGGCGCTCCGGCAGCTCGAGGCGGCGGTGGTCGCGGAGAAGGCGGACCTTGGCGTGTGCTTCGACGGCGACGCGGACCGCTGCGTGGTTGTCGACGAGACGGGGGTCGCCGTGCCGACGGACCTGCTGACGGCGTGGCTGGGCGCGTGGTTCCTGAAGCGCGCGCCGGGCTCGCCGATCGTGTACGACCTGCGCTCGAGCAAGGCGGTGGAGGAGGAGATCCGCGCGGCGGGGGGGGTGCCGGTGCGGTGCCGCGTGGGCCACGTGTTCCTGAAGGAAGTGATGGCGGAGCGCGGTGCGGTGTTCGGCGGGGAAACGACCGGGCACTTCTACTTCCGCGACAACTTCAGCGCGGATTCGGGCGCCATCGCGATGGCGACGACGCTGACCGTGCTGGCGGGCGTGGGCAAGCCGATGAGCAAGTGCATCCGGCCGCTGCAGCGTTACGCCAAGCCGCCGGAGATGAACTTCCACAACGAGGACAAGGACGGCGCGCTGTCCGGGCTGCTGAAGGATCTCTCGGGGCGCGGGCAGATCGACGAGCTGGACGGCGTGACGGTGGACTGCTTCAAGACCGAGGGCTGGTGGTGCAACGTGCGCAAGAGCAACACCGAGCCGGTGCTGCGCCTGAACATCGAGGCGAAGGACGACGCGACGCTGCAGCGGGCGCTGGCCGTTGTGTCGCCGCGGCTGGGCGTTCCCGCCGAGCATTGACGCGCCGGCGCGCGGGCGCCGCCAGGAGCAAGGCCGAGTGAACCTCGCACGCTTTTTCGAGCGCTGGGGCATCGGGGAGGACCCCTTCCGCGCGGAGGAAGCGCGCCAGGACTCCGTGTTCCGCCGGCTGGGCGCCGAATCTGGCGAGACGGTGGCGCACCCGGACTTCGAGAAGATCGCGGGCGAGTTCGACCCCCCGACCACCGCCATCGTGTTCGGCGAGAAGGGGAGCGGGAAGACCGCGATCCGCATGCAGGTCGAGCGGCGCCTGCGCGACCACAACCGGCGCAGCCCGGAGCGGCGCGCGCTGCTGATCGCGTACGACGACCTGAACCCCGTGACCGACCGGCTCGTGGCGCGCGCGGGCAAGGGCGGCGCCGCCGAGGCGTTCAAGAGCATCCGCCTCGCGGACCACATGGACGGTGCGCTCCGCGTCGCGGTGACAAACGTGGTCGACCGCCTGCTCGGGCCGCCCGGGCCCGGCGACGGGGGCGAGCCGTTCGAGGCCGGCAAGGAGTCCCTTCGCAGGCTGAGCGCCGACCAGCGCGCCAGCCTGCTGGCGCTGCAGGTGGTGTACGACTCGTCCGACCGGGCGCCGGCGCGCACGTTGGCGCTGCGCCGGGCGCTGGGCCTCGGCGCCGATCGTCAGGCCACCCTGTGGGCGCTGCTGGCGGTGATCTCGTGGGGCCTGCCCGCGGCGGTGGCCTGGGGCTGGTGGCGGTCGGGGATGGGGCTGGAATCCAAGCCGTGGATGATCGCGCAGGGCGCGGCGGTGGCGCTGGCGCTGCTGGCGACGACCAAGAAGCTGGTGTGGGACGCGGGGGCCCTGCGCCTCATGGCGCGCCGGGCGATGCACAGCGCGCGGGCGCTCTCGCGGACGAGAGAATCCGTCGCGGCGTCGATGCGCCAGGTGTCGTCCGCGGTGCGCGACCTCGCGGCGCCGCACGACGCGGACAGCGACGACCACCGCTTCGCGATGTTCCAGCGCCTGCGCCGGGCGCTGGGGGCGCTGGGCTGCCCGAACCTGCTGATCGTTGTGGACCGCGTGGACGAGCCGACGCTTGTCAGCGGCGACGCGGAGCGCATGCGTGCGCTCGTGTGGCCGCTGCTGAGCAGCAAGTTCCTTCAGATGGAGGGCTGCGGCGTGAAACTGCTGCTGCCCGTCGAACTGCGGTACGCGCTCTTCCGCGAGAGCACCGCGTTCTTCCAGGGGGCGCGGCTGGACAAGCAGAGCCTCATCGAGCGCCTCGCGTGGACGGGCGCGACGCTGTACGACCTGTGCAACGCGCGCCTGCAGGCGTGCCTCGTCTCGGGCGCGGCGCCGCTGACGCTGCGCGACCTGTTCGAGGACGACGTGAGCCGGCAGGACATCGCCGAGGCGCTCGACCAGATGCGCCGCCCGCGCGACGCGTTCAAATTCCTCTACCGCTGCGTGCAGGAGCACTGCTCGAGCGTCAGCGAGGAGGACCCGCGCTGGAAGATCCCCCGGGCGCTGCTTGAGACGGTCAAGAAGCGCGAACAGGAGCGCGTGGACCAGCTCGGCCGGGGCGTGCGCCCGGCCTGACGGGCGCCGGATAACGCCGGCAGATTTCCCAGTTTCGCGCGCGAGCGACCGAAGTTCTGGCGCGGTTGATCCGATTTTTCTGGACTCCGCCGGCGCGGCTGGTAGCTTGATCCGCGGCACGGAGAAATGAATCGAGACCCCCGGGCGCCCCAGTCGCCCAGGCCTGTGCATCCCAGGAGATCGGACCCATGCGGAGCGTGTGCGCGCTGTCGGCGACGGTTCTCGCGGCGCTGTGCGCGCCCCCGGCGCTCGCGGTCGTGGTGCGAGGCGGCAGCGCCAACGCCTTCGTCGCGCCCGCGGACGGCTTCATCGGGCGGTGGAACGGGTCG
>CAYVSR010000311.1:0-4151 GCA_964453125.1 uncultured Phycisphaeraceae bacterium
GGATGCGCGCGATCCTCTCGGCCCCGCGGGCGAACGCGCCGCCGCCAGGCACCTGCGCCGCGCGGGCTACCGCATCGTGGGGCGCAACCTGCGGCTGAGGCCCGGAGAGATCGACCTGCTCGCGCTCGACCCGGAGCGGCGCACGCTCGTCGTTGTCGAGGTGAAGTGCCGGCGCTGCGCCACGATCGGGCCGGGCGAGCCCCTTCCGGCGCGTCCGCCGCCCGAGGCGAGCGTCACCGCGGCGAAGCGGCGCACACTGCTCGCGCTCGCCCGCGCGGTGTCGGCGCGGCAGCGCTGGCGGCGCCTAGGCGTGCGCATCGACATCGTCGGCGTCGAGTGGCCCGCGGGGGGCGAGCCCGTCGTGCGCCACCACGTGAACGCGGTCACGCGCTGACGGGGCGGGCGGGGGCGGATCGGGCGGCCGTCGCGGGTGCGTGGCGAGCGCGGTCCGGGTCGTATTCGACGGGCACGATCAGCGAGAACATCGCTCCCGCGCCCGGCGCCGAGACGAGTTGGATCTCGCTCTGCAGCGCCGCGGCGAGTTCCTTCGCGATCGCCAAGCCCAGGCCCGTGCCCGTGGTGGTGCGCGTGTGCGAGGCGTCGAGCTGGCGGAACTGCTCGAAGATTGTCTTGTGATGCTCCTCGGCGATGCCGGGGCCGGTGTCCAGCACGGAGACGCGGACCCGCTCCTCGCCGTCCGTCCCACGGAGGCGCTCGGCGCGGAGCGTCACACGCCCGCCCTCGGGCGTGAACTTCACCGCGTTGGAGAGGAAGTTGAAGATGATCTGCTGGAACTTCCGCGGGTCGGTGGTGATGACGGGCAGGCGCTCGGCGCTCTCCGCTTCCGGGTGCGCGAGCGCCGAGGTGAGCGCCTCGGCGAAGGTCTCACGCGGGTCGGGCCGGTGGGCGTCCGCCGGGCGGGGCGACTGGCCGGGGGCCTCGAGCGTCAGTTCGATGTTCTTGCGCTGCGCCAGCGGGCGGATGAGCGCCAGCAGGCCGTCGCACGCCGCGCCCACGTCCATCGGCTCGGGACGGATCTCCAGCCTTCCGGCCTCGATGCGCGCCATCTCCAGCAGTTCGTTGATCATCTCGAGCAGGTTGCGCCCCGCGGAGACGATGTTGTCGAGGTACCGGCCGCGCTTGGCGATCTGCGCCCGGCGTTCGTCCGTGATGCCCGCGAGGGTCGCGTCCTGCTGCAGGATCGCCTGCAGCAGCTCGGCGAAGCCGATGATCGAGTTCAGCGGCGTGCGCAGCTCGTGCGACACGTTCGCCAGGAACTCACCCTTGACGCGGTTCGCCTCGTGCAGCGCAACGTTCGATTCCGCCAGCTCGTGCAGTCGCAGGTCCAGCGAGCGGTTCGACGACCGGAGCTGGTCGTGCGCCCCGCCGATCGACGCCAGCATGGAGTTGAACGCCTCCGACAACTCCTCGAACTCGTCGCCCGTCCGAATACCCGACCGGATCGTCAGGTCGCCCTCGCGCACCGCTTCCGCCGTGCGCCGCAGCTTCCGCACCGGCGACAGCACGATCCGCGTGGTGATGAGGTGGAACACGACGATCGCCAGCGCCCCCGCGCCCAAGCCCGCCAGCATCACCCAGCCGCGGTTGCGCAGCAGCAGGTCCGCCGCCTGGGGCGAGCGGCGCTCCACGAACACGACGCCTTCCAGCGCCCCCTCGGGCCCCGAACGCACCGCCTCGGCGTGGCGGTACACGCGCGTCGCGCCCACCCACCGCGCGTCGTGATGGTCGGACGCGGCGCGGCGCGAAGGTTTGGTCGGCGCGAACCGCGACATCGCTCGCGCGAGAAACTCGTCCTCCTGCGCGGCGGACGAGAGTTCCGCCGCCGCGATGTACCGGATCCGGGCGTCCAGCGCGGCCTCCGACCCCGCGCCCGTCGCAACCGGCGACGCGCCGCCGGCGGTCAGGCCCGTGGTCTCCCACAGCAGCGCCAGCTGGCGCGAGGTCTCGAACTGCGACGCGTCCACGACGGCGCCCATCCGCACCCAGGGCACGATCAGCGCCGCGAGCAGAATCGTGAGGATCGCGGCGCCGAAGAGGTACTGGCACTTGTCGGCGAGGCTCATGCCGGTGAGCCAACCGGGCGTCGAGTCCGTCGACGTGGCGAGAAGACGCAGGCGCTCGCGCAGCGCCCGCAGCCCGCGCCCCGCGCCGGGGTGGTCAGGCTCCCGGGTCATAGCGGATCACGCGGTCGATCGCGTTGTCCGGGCGCATCAGCGCCACCCTGGGGCGGTGCGTCCGCTGCTCCTCGTCCGTCATCAGCGCGAAGTGCAGCACGATCACCTTGTCGCCGGGCTCGACCAGGTGCGCCGCGGCGCCGTTGACCTCGATCTTCTTCGAGCCCCGATCGCCACGGAAGACGTACGTCTCGAACCGCTCGCCGTTGCGGTGGTTGGCCACCAGCACCGCGTCGTTCACCCTGATGCCCGTGGCCTCGAGGATGTCCTCGTCGATGGTGATCGAGCCCACGTAATCGGGCAGCGCCGCGGTCACGGTCGCGAGGTGGATCTTGCCGAAGAGGACTTTTCGCAGCACGGCGCTTCTCGGTCAGGCCTTGGACTTGCGGGCGCGCTTCGCGCCCGCGGGGCGGGGCTTCGTCTTCGACGTGGTCGCGCGGGCCTTGGAGGCGGCGGCCTTGGGCGCGCGCGTCGCCGGCGCTTTCTTCGTCGCGCGGGCGACGGGCGCCGCCTTTGGGCCGGGCTTGGCGGGCGCCGCCCTGAGCGTCGGAGCCGGGGGCGCGGGGCGCTCCCACGCCAGGCGCGGCGCGTCGCCCCACATCATCTCGAGGTCGTAGTACGCGCGAGCCCCGGGGTCGAACACGTGTGCCACGACGTCCACGAAGTCCAGCACGAACCACGTCTGGCCGGGCTGGTCCTTGTTCGACCGGAAGAGCGCGAAGCCCGAGGTCTCGCCAAGGTCCGCCACGCGCTGGCCGGCGGACCGCATCTGGCGTTCGGAAGCGCCGCTGCCGACGACGATGAAGTCCGTCACCTGCGAGCGCCCGCGCACGTCGAGGGCCACCACGTCCGTGCACTTGTCGTCGTGCATCGAGCGGGCCGCCGCGATCGCGAACGCCCGGGCGGCTTCCTCCTTCTGGCGCGTCGCCGCGTCGGGCGCGCCGGCGCTCGCCTGCGACTTCCCGCGCGATCGTGTCGAACTGGGGGCCGCCGGACGGGGTCGCTTCGGGTCTGCCATGAGTCGCCAAGCGTAGGGGACGCGCCGGACCCGTTCAAGGCCGCGCGTCCGTATCATCCCGCCGATGCTCAAGGACCTGATCGGCCGGCTGCGGGTGCGCCTCGGCCCCCACGGCGCGGAGATCATCCGCCTCCACGACGATCTCGACGGCCAGATCCTCCTCGAAGAGTCCGCCTTTCTCTTCCGTGCCGCCCGCGATCGGCGCACCATCGTCGAGATCGGCTCGTTCCGCGGCAAGTCCTGCGTCATGCTCGCCCGCGGCGCCGGGCCCGGCGGGCGCGTCACCGCCGTGGACCCGCACCTGCCGCCCTCGTCGCTCCCCTCCGAGCGATACGCCTTCCGCGACCACGACATCTTTCTCGAATCCGTCGCCCGCCACGGCGTGGCCGACCGAGTGGACCCCTGGATCATGACCTCGCGCGAGGCCTCCGCCCGCTGGGACGGCGCGCCCATCGACCTCATGTGGATCGACGGCGATCACACGTACGACGCGGTGCGCTTCGACCTCGACGCGTGGTCGGCGCGCGTGCGATTGGGGGGGCTGCTGGCGGCCCACGACTGCCGCCGGGGCAGCGCCGTCGAGCGGGCGTGGCGCGAGGTCATCGACGCTCGCCCGGACCTGTGGGCCCCGCGCGGCAAGGCGCGGAGCATCGCCTGGACGACGCGCCTGAAGTGAGCGGGTCAGGGGCGCAGAAAGAAGCCGCGCGGTCGGCGCGGCTTCCGGGGGATCAAGGGTGTGTCGAGAGCGAGGCGGGGCTCAGTGGGCCGCCGCGCCCTTCTTGCCGCCGATCTGCATGCCGTAGAACGAGCGCCAGACGAAGAAGGCGGAGATGGCGAAGAACACGGCCGACAGGATGTGCGTCAGGGTCTGGTCGCCGTTCTGCTTGGCGACGATGCTCACCGCGAGCTCGACGGCGAGCAGGCCGAAGAGCGTGGTG
>CAYVSR010000312.1:0-513 GCA_964453125.1 uncultured Phycisphaeraceae bacterium
GCCAGGACATGAGGCCGGAGGACTTGCCGCCGCCGGAGAGGGGTTCTTCCTCGCCGCGCAGGCCGCTGAAGTTGGTGCCGGTGCCGCTGCCGTACTTGAAGAGGCGGGCCTCGCGCACCCAGAGGTCCATGATGCCGCCGGGGTTGACGAGGTCGTCATCGACGGACTGGATGAAGCAAGCGTGCGGCTGTGGGTGGGTGTACGCGTCCTTCGCGAGTTCGACGCGCCCGGACTTGGGGTCGACGATGAAGTGGCCCTGCGCGGGGCCGGTGATGCCGTAGGCGTAATTCAGCCCCGTGTTGAACCACTGCGGCGAGTTGGGCGCCGCGATCTGGTGGACGAGCATGTACACGAGTTCGTCGTAGAACGCCTGGGCGTCGTCGGACGAATCGAAGTAGTTGTGCGTCTCGCCCCAGTGGCGCCAGCAGCCGGCGAGGCGGTGGATGACCTGCTTCGCGCTGCGCTCGGGGCCCATGCGCGCCTTGCTGGTGGGCAGCAGTTCACGCCCCTCGG
>CAYVSR010000312.1:523-4145 GCA_964453125.1 uncultured Phycisphaeraceae bacterium
AGCGTCTTGCCGTCCGGCCCGCTCTCGACGCCCTCGGTCTCCGGAGCCTCGAAGATCTGCTCGCCCGTCTCCGGGTCGAACTGCGGCACGCCGGCCTTGCGGAAGTACTTGCTCACCATGATGTCGGTGGCGAGCTGCGACCACGTGGACGGGACCTCGGCGTCGTGCATCTCGAACACGACAGAGCCGTCGGGGTTGCTGATCTTCGAGGAGCGCTTGACCCACTCGACAGTGGCGAAGGGGTCGGAGTTGGGGGCGGTGAACTTGCGGGTGATCTTCATGGCAAGCCCTTCGGGGCACTAGGCACTGGGCACTAGGCACTAGCGGAAGCAAGGCAGGACGCGAGTCACGATTCGAGGCTTCGGATCAGGCCGGCCAGGATTCGGCCGCTCTCATCCACTTCAGATTGCAGCAGCTTGTGCTGCTCGGCGGTGAGGTACTCGAGCCTCAGCGCGAACAGCAGTTGCGTGTCCATTTCGTACAGCGAGCCTCGAGCGATGCGAAGGAACCGGATGTAGTCCAGACTGCTTCCACGGACGTAACCATCCGCGATGTTTCTGGCGACCGAGATCGCCGACCTGCACAACTGACTGGTGATGCCGTACTTCTCTCGATCAGGGAACTTCTGCGTGGCCTTGTAGACCGAAAGGCCAAGAGCGAACGATTTCTGCCACGCGACCAGATCACGGTATGACTTGATCTCCGTCACGTTTCTCGACCCCCGCTTTGTCTCTTCGCTAGTGCCTAGTCCCCAGTGCCTAGTGCCCTTCTAGTCAACTCGCGGCAGCGTCAGCCCGCCCTGGTCCTGGTACTTGCCGTTCTTGTCCGCGTACGACACCGCGCACACCTTGTCGGCCTTCAGGAACACCAGCTGGGCGATGCCCTCGTTGGCGTAGACCTTGGCGGGGAGGGGCGTGGTGTTGCTGATCTCGATGGTGATCTTGCCGCGCCACTCGGGCTCGAGGGGGGTGACGTTGACGATGAGGCCGCAGCGGGCGTAGGTGGACTTGCCGACGCAGAGGACGAGCACGTCGCGCGGGATGGTGAAGGTCTCGATGGTCTCGCAGAGGGCGAAGGAGTTGGGCGGGATGATGACGTAGCCGCGGCCTTCGGCGACGGATTCGATGGAGGAAGAGCCCGAGGACGAAGGAGCCGCGTTCGGAAGAACGCGATCTGGCGCGCTGGCGGAGCTGGCCCCGGGGCCTTCCGCGATCTTCCGATCGCGGCTCCTTGAGAGGACGGGCGCATCCGCGTCGACTTCGACGAAGAGGTCGTCGGTGAAGTTCTTGGGGTCGACGACGGCGATGCCGCCGGAGCGGGGCGTGGGGGTGAAGATCTTGAAGCGCGAGCCGACGCGGACGTCGTAGCCGTAGGAGGAGAGGCCGTAGGAGACCGAGCCGGGGCGCTTGACGCCCTCGGCGAAGGGCTCGATGCGGATGAGTTCTTTGATCTGCGTGTCGCAGAGGACGGGCATGGGACGCTCCGTTGGACACCGGGAGGCCGGCGGAGGAGTGCGGAGGGGTCGGAAGGGTGCCCCACCCGCGCGGGTGTCCGTCCACGCGGGACTGGGGCGTTTGAACCTCGAGGCCCGGGGGGCGTCATGCCCGGCCGGCACTGATGGAAAGGGGAAGAGAACCGGGCCCCGCGGCATGCCGCGGGGTTCCTGTGAACAAGTCTGGAAGAGGCCCGCGTGGCGCCCTGCGTCGCGGGGTCTCGAACGGCCGAGGGGGCGGAGGGGTTTGCTCGCGGTTGGCCCCACCGGCCAGCCTGACGAGCGGGTCCGAACCCGGTCGAGGGAAGGAATGGTACCCCAACCTGTAGCGGCTTCAAGGGGTGGCGGCACAATTTGCTGGGGGAGAAGCTGTCGGAAGGGTGGTCGGAAGTCCGGAAACCCCGGTGGGATCGGGAGTTGCGGAAGGTCAAGAAATCGTGAGCCCCCGAGTCGGGCATTTTGCGCGGTTGGCATCCTGTCGGGGGTTGTGGAAAACCGGTCCGGCGGGGGTGTGCGGCGGGGGGAGCGGGTGTCGGCAGGGTGTGGAGGGGCTGGCGGCGGGTGTCGGCTGGGGTTGGCGGGGCGCGAGAGCGGTCGCGCCGGGCGGGCGGCGGCTACCCTCCGCGCGATGACGCACGGAGGCGAGCGAGACGGCGGCGCGGGATCGGCGCGCGACGAGTTGCTGGTCGGCATGACGCCGGCGCAGCGCGAGGCGACGCTGCACACGGAGGGGCCGCTGCTGATTCTTGCGGGTCCGGGGTCGGGCAAGACTCGCGTGATCACGCGGCGGATCGCGCATCTGCTGCGGATCGGCGTGCCGGCGTGGAAGATCCTGGCGCTGACGTTCACGAACAAGGCCGCGGCGGAGATGCGCGAGCGCGTGGAGCGGCTGCTGCTGGGAGAGGATTCGGGGGAATCGGGGACCGCGGAAGGAAGAGGAGAGGGAGTAGAAGAGGCACGGAGCGAAGCCAGTAGCCCTCACCCTGCCCTCTCCCGCGGGGCGCGGGAGAGGGGGCTGACAACGGGCGGCGCGGGGCGCGCGGCGCCCGGCGAGGGGCTGCAGCGGGTGGCGCGCGGGCTGACGGTGACGACGTTCCACTCTCTCTGCGCGCGGCTGCTGCGCCGGTATCTGGACATGGCGCGCGAAGCGGGGGAGACGATCCCGGGGGTGGGGTCGCTGACGGGGTCGTACACGATCTACGACAGCGCGGACCAGCAGGCGCTGATGAAGCGCGTGCTGGCGGACCTTGGATTGTCCGCGAGCAACTGGCCGCCGGGGAGCGTGCTGCACACGATCAGCGGCGCCAAGAACAAGCTGGTGGACGCGGAGGGCTGGGCGCAGGCGGCGACGGATTTTCACGCGAAGACGATCGCGCGGGTGTTCGCGGCGTACGAGAAGGCGCTGCGTGCGGCCAACGCCGTGGACTTCGACGATCTGATGATGCTCACCGTGCGCCTGCTGCAGCGGAGCGAGATGGTGCGCGCGGAGGTTCGGGGCAGGTGGTCGCACCTGATGATCGATGAGTATCAGGACACGAACCACGCGCAGTTTGTGCTGGCGAGCCTGATCATCGGGTCGGGGACGGGCGCTGAAGGCGTCCGAGCCCCTCACCTGTCGCCCGAGACGGGCGACATCCTCTCCCCAGGGGAGAGGAGGCAGCCGAACATCTGCGTGGTGGGCGACCCGGACCAGTCCATCTATGGGTGGCGCGGTGCGGACATCGGGAACATCCTGGAGTTCGAGACGAACTATCCGGGCGCGCGGGTTATCTCGCTGGGCGAGAACTTCCGGAGCGCCGCGCCGATTCTTCGAGTGGCGGACTCGCTGATTCGCAGGAACGTGCGACGGAAGCACAAGGAACTCATCGCGGCGAGAACGGAGCCGAAGGGCGGGTGGCCGGGGCCTGAGATCGTGCTCTGCCGTGACGAGCGACACGAGGCGGGGCTGGTGTCGGACTGGCTTCGTGCGCGCCGCGAGGACGGGCTCGAATGGAAGGACATGGCGGTGGCGTACCGCACGAACTCGCTGTCGCGGGTGATGGAGGAGGCGCTGCGCGCGGCGGGCACGGCGTACGTCGTGGCGCGGGGCACGGCGTTCTACGAGCGTGAGGAGGTGCGCGATGCGCTGGC
>CAYVSR010000313.1:0-1152 GCA_964453125.1 uncultured Phycisphaeraceae bacterium
GTCGCATCGGCCCGGAAGAAGTTGGAGGCACTCATCGGCGGTGATGGAGGCGTCGGGCTACTCGTAATGGACGTGCTCGAAGCCGTCACCAAACACGGGAAGTTCGATCGCCTCGCTGCAGAACTCAGGACAATGCGCGATGACCTTGCTTCTACGCTACGGCCGCATTACGTAGACCTGGCCAGCGCCGGTGGCCGAGCTGACCCATCGGGCGAAGCGATGGCCGACATTGACGTTGTCGTGAGTGCATGCAGCAGCGCGATGGAGAATCGATCACTGCGCAACCCGCTGTCGGTGCTGCTTGAAGCCATGCGCCTGACCCCCGGCGTATTGCGGAACGAGCTTAGAAGGTTGGAGTATTCGCATTCGGCCGGCGCCACAAATGGACCAGTCGCTCCGACTCGGGCGAACTTCGTTGAAGCCATTTCGAAGGCTTGGACCCGGGGATTGGCGGCCCGCTTCGCCGATGAGACGTTCCAGGCGGACGTGGCGAGTCTCGGCATTCCCAACACCACGCTGCAGTCAATTTTGCGAGGCTGGACGACGGCGGTGACACAGCCGTGGATGCGCGACGCCATGGCGGGCGCACTCGATCCTTACTTCTCCGCCGCAGTAGGACCGTCCAATGTCCGGGACGGCCTCTTGAATGCCGCTCAATGGGCATGGAATCGGCACCTCGTTGCCCTCGGCGCCGAGCTTCCGTCTCCGGAGCCTGTCCCCCTTCCTCCTCGCCTCAGCGATCCGGCTCGGCCGTCATGGCATTGGCTCACGGAACACTGGCGCCGCGTCCTCCCCGGCGTGTACGCAGGGGGCAGATCGCCTGCCAAGTGGAATGATGAGCTTGGCGCAATCTTGGCGGAGCTGGACAGGTTGGAGATTTCCGCATGAGCGAGCCTTGGATCGAGAGCGGAGGAGCACTGCCCGAGACTAAGCACAAGAACGCTGCGTTTCGGGAAGCCGTGGTCGCTGCGCTGGATGATCCGGTCAGCCTATACCGGTTTGCTGCCTTTCCTGCTTTGTACGAAGCGGGCCTCCGCAAACTTGATATCGCACGCTCTGCGTTGGACCAGCGAATCCGTACCCTGCTATCCAATGGTGTTCGGCTGATGGCCGCACCCGATGGTCTCGGGAGTACTTTCGGGATTCTGCTCA
>CAYVSR010000313.1:1162-4138 GCA_964453125.1 uncultured Phycisphaeraceae bacterium
AGTTGCCTGTGAGACTACTGCGTCTACGGCTCCTCGGCCTTTCCGTCAGGTGCGCACTTAACGATAGCTTGCCCTCGCTGGGCGGTCGCGTACTGCTTGCTGCTTTAGCACGCTATCCAAATGTCCCCGAAGAGTCATTCGATTTTGTGGACTATACGTCGCGACTGTCTCGATGGGGGCTAGAGCTCGCCCAGGTGCGGCACCTGAATCAAACGCTTTGCTCTGGACGGGCCCCGCCTGATCTGACGGCGAATGGAGTCGCGGCGACCACGGTTGTAGAGAGCATTCTCGCGGAGGATGGGTTGGCAGCCGACCTCCTGGCGCTGGGAATGCCCGTCAACACGCGAGCCCTACGTTGGTCAGAGTCGCTCGGACCTGACTCACCTCCGCGCATGGACCCTTGGGCGTCTCTGTCGTGGTCAGAAATCACCACTTCGGGCCCCGCCGCAGATGCCGTCATTGACCTGCTTTCTCGCGTTGGCAAGTTCGCGACAGGAGACCAACTTGCTCCATCGCCAGAGAGTGTGCGCGAAGCGTTTCTGTGGCAGCGTGAGTTGCACTTCGACCTCTGGCGTGCTCAGATCCCGGCTCGTCCGGAGGCCATTCGAGCTCTGATGGAGGACCGAACGCGTGGTGCGGGCGACTCACCGACCGCCCTGGGAATGGTGCGCCTGGAAGTCGTTCGCTTATCACTCTCGGGTGTAGCGAACGCGACCCGGGCACTGAAATCTCTCGGCATTCCGGAGTCGGACCTAGGGAGCCTCGCTGAGGCTTGGCGCCGTGGCGACTGGAACACCTTTCACGAGGATGTCGCCGACCTTGACCCACGAGCGGTGGCCCGGATCGCGGAATCGACGCCACCTGCGGACTTGCCTGAGCTGACTGATCCGTGTCGCCTTCTGATCGAAATATGCAGGCGTCGCCTCGGTGAGCAGGCACGTGCAGGATTGTCGCAGGAACTCCACTGGGTTGCCGAGCTCGTGTCGACCATCTCCCCGCAAACACCGGGCCCAGAGGCACTTGACCCTTTGACTGTGCAAACGCTAGCCCACGCCCGTTCCAGCATCCTCGCGGGGCGAGGTATTCCCTCTGAACTGTCTGCAGACCACCTCCTATCGCTGGCCCTTTTCGCTCGTCGCCAACAGATAGACGTTAACGCCTTCGTCGTCAAACGCGTGGATGAGTTGACGGCGCGTACGGCCGAGAAGCTCACGTGCGAACAACACTTTCGGCCCCGAGCGACCTTACTGATCAAGCGAGCCCGCGATGCACTTCTACGGGCCGACTCAGACCCCGCGCTCACCGCTCTCATCCGCGCCCTTCGAGACACGAATCCTGAACCCTTTCAGGCTGGCGCCACATTTACCCGCGTACAGCGTCCTGCGAACCTCGGAACGCCGCGCGGTGCGAGGGCCTTGCGCGAGTTTGTTCTGTCACGACGGATGGTCCTTATGGTGATTCTCTTCGCGATTGTCGCGTGGGCCACGGTGACATACCTGCCCGGCGCTCAGCGTCGCTCCTTCGACAGCGCAGCGTTCCCCCCAGCGCTTCCTCTTCCAGAGTCATTTGGGCTTCGGCGCATCGGTACGTCGTGGATTCTGCAAACACCCGTTGAGAAGGGGCAATACCTTGGGCTTTCAGCAACAACCGCCCCCTTGCCTTCAGCTGAGATTCTTCCGATGCAAGTGACTCGACCCGAAGCGATTCGTTGGTGTGAGCTTGAGGCCGACCGATTGCGCTATCGGTATCCTTCTTTGTTCGAGCACGGAGGACCGTTCGCGGAATGCACCGGTCGGATTCCCATGTCCAGCGAACTCGAGGGTGTCGGGGCTACCCCGGAATGGACTATCGATGAACGGCTCGCAGGGCCCGGCACACAGGCGACGGAATCATACCTTGGTGCAACGCGTGCTTTCCGATTGGTGCTCGCTCCTTCCAAGCCGAAAGGAGCACCATGACGCAAGCGACCTACACGCTCGAGCTACGGACTCCGCGAGACCGCGCCCGCATTCGATTGCTTGAGGCCATCACGACGGGCCAGGACCCAGTTCTCCCGGATGTGCAGGAAGTAGCTAGCGCCTTCCTGGATCGGGGGGACTTTCTCGATGCCGGGATCCTAATCCGAACGCTCGACATCTCCGCGGCGAAGACCTCGAGCGCATATTTCTCGGCGCTAGCCCTCGCGGTGGCTGGGCCTGGAACACACTTCGACCACGAGCAGCCTACCGCAGCGGCCCGAATCAAAGCGTTGCGCAAGTGGGTTCGAATCGCTCTTGAGTTGAGACAGGACCAAGCTGCGAAGACACTGCACGCACTCCTCGACGCTGACGACCTCATCGTTCGACGTTCCCTCAAGGGTGACTGCCACATCGTGGCCGAGTGGTCAGCGTGGGCCGTGCGGACCGTTCTATCCAGCGCCGTACGAGCACCCCTCCTGCATGAACTGCCCATCGCGCTTGCGTCGCGCGCGGCGAACCGTGAGGGGAAAGCCCGAGAACTGGCCACCCGAACCGCCGGCTCGCTGGGTCCCACCGCTCCTCGTTGGGCCGTCAACTTCCTTCGGGCCCTGTCAGCTAGACCATGCCCCGCTCAGGTCACACCATGACAACTCCCCCTCGTCAGCCTGCGCCCGGACGCACCGACCCACCGGGTGTCGCCCGCGATGGGATCGGCCTCATAGGAACTGCGAACTGCGGCAAGACCATCTTCATCGTGTCCATTTCGGAACAGACTGACCGGCGGACTGGCAAATGGAGATTCGGATTCGGCTATCCCGACGCGATCGCATACGTTCAATCGCTCCGGAGGTCTGAGGAACACCAATCAACGAGCAAGGTTGAGCACAAGACGCTCATGTTGTTCCCCGCGCAGACTCGGTGGTCCCTGATTGGCCGCCGAATCCCCATCCTGGGCCCCAGACTCTTCACCCAATTCCAGATCAGTCTTCCGGACGCCTCTGGGGAGTACGTTGATAAG
>CAYVSR010000314.1:0-313 GCA_964453125.1 uncultured Phycisphaeraceae bacterium
AGGGCGTACATCATCGGCGTGTTCCACGCGATGGAGCCCTTGTAGAGCGTCGCCAGCCACGCGAACACCTTGATCGCCGTGGGGATGGCCACCAGGAACGTGATGCCCGAGAAGAGCACGCTGGCCAGCTCGCCCTGGGCCGTGAACATGTGGTGGCCCCACACCAGGAACGAGATCGCCGCGATCGCCAGCGAAGAGAACGCGACGAAGCGGTACCCGAAGATCGCCTTCCGGGCGTGCGTGGCGATCACCTCGGAGATGATGCCCATCGCCGGGAGGATCATGATGTACACCGCGGGGTGCGAGTAGAACC
>CAYVSR010000314.1:323-4131 GCA_964453125.1 uncultured Phycisphaeraceae bacterium
GGAAGAGCACCGGGTCGCCGCCCAGCTGCGGATCAAAGATGCCGATGTGGAACATCCGCTCGGCCGCCAGCAGCGCCACGGTGATGCCCAGCACGGGCGTGGCCAGCACCTGGATCAGCGCCGTCGCGTAGATGGCCCAGATGAACAGGGGCATATCGAACCAGCCCATGCCCGGGGCGCGCAGCTTGTGGGTGGTGACGACGAAGTTGATGCCGGTGAAGATCGACGAGAAGCCCAGCACGAAGACCGAGAGCACCATGAGCGTCGTGGCGCCGTAGGTCGTGGTGCTGCTGTAGGGCGTGTAGAACGTCCAGCCCGTCTCGACGCCGCCCATGATGAGGGAGGCGACGGCCATGATCCCGCCGACGACGTAGACGTACCACGAGAGCAGGTTCAGGCGCGGGAAGGCGACGTCCTTGGCGCCCAGCATGAGCGGCAGGCAGAAGTTCCCGATCGCCGCGGGGATGGCGGGGATGATGAACAGGAACACCATGATCGCGCCGTGCAGGGTGTAGACGCGGTTGTAGATGTTGTTGACGCCAAGCGTGGTGGCGGCGCCCCCCGCCCCCTTGAGCGTGATCTCGGGCAGGAACGCGCCCTTCATGGCGGCCCCGGTCCCGACGTTGGGGTGGAACAGTTCGGCGCGCAGCAGCAGCGCCGCCACGCCCCCGAGGAAGAAGGCGAAGAGGGTGGCGCAGAGGTACATCACGCCGATCTTCTTGTGGTCGATCGTCCAGACCCACGACATGATCGTGGACCAGAGCGAGCCCTTGGGCGAGAGGTACGAGCCCTCGTCGTGGTGGCCCTCGTGGGCGTGGCCCGGGGCGTGCGCGGTCGGGTTGTTGGGGATGCTGGTCATCGTCTGGCGCCCTCCCTGGGGCTGTCGGCTCTCTCGCTCACTTGCTCGCCACCTGCGCGGGTGCGGCCGGCGCCGCGGCGGCGGGCGCGGCCGGGGTCTGCCCCTCGCGCGACTTCCGCTCTTCGTCGTCCTGCTTGATCTTCTGCTCGGCCTCGGCCTTGCCCGCCTCGCTCAGCGTCATGATGTAGACCACCAGCGCGGTGAGTTCGCGGTCCTTGAGCTGCCCCTGGAACGTCGGCATCTGATTCGAGAAGCCCTGGGTGATCTTGGCGCCCGGGTTCAGGATCGACTCGCGGACGTAGTTCTCGTCGACGATCACGTCGCCCTTGTCGGTCTTCTCCGCCTTGCCCCAGATGTCCTTCCACGAGGGGCCCGTGCCCGCGGTGCCGTTCGTCGAGTGGCAGGCGACGCAGCCCTTGGTGATGTACAGCTTGGCGCCAAGCTCGGCGATGGGAATGCCTTCTGTTGCGTTCAGCTTGGCCTTCCACTCCTGGTACTCGGCGTCGGGGCGCACCTTCACAAGCGCCATCATCTGGCTGTGCTGGTCGCCGCAGTACTCGGCGCAGTAGAGGTGGTAGTCGCCCGGCTTGGTGGCGTCGAACCAGTACGTGGTGTACCGGTTGGGCATGACGTCGATCTTCTTGCGGAAGGCCGGGATATAGAGCGAGTGGATCACGTCCTCGCTGTGCATGAGCAGCTTGACCGGGCGCCCCTGGGGCACGACGTAGACCGGCGACTCCTTGTCGGCGAGCACGGTCGTCTCGAGGCTCCCGCCCCCGTTGTCGTACTGCCACGTCCAGTTCCACTTCTTGGCCGTGACCGTGATGAGTTCGGACCCGCCCGGCGTCACGTGCATCTTCACGTAGACCTTGAACCCCCAGTAGAACATCACGCCGTAGAGAATCAGCGGGATGATCGACCACGTGAGCTCGAGCGCGAGGTTGTGGTGCGCCGAGCGCTGCTGGGGCACGCCGGGGCGCCGGCGGTACTTGAACATCCAGTACACCATGACCGCCATCATGGGGATGAACACGATCGTGCTCACCCAGAACACGAAGGCCATCACCGCGTCGTTCTCGTCCACCAGCGTGTCCGCCGCGGGCGGGAGCACGGCGCCGCGCAGCGCCTCCTGCGCGAGGCACGGGGCGGCGAGAGCCGCGCACAGCGCGACCGGCGCGAGCCAAGACCAGCGCGCGGGGCGACGATTCACGGCGAGGAGACCTCTCCAGTGCGGCATGGACACCCTCATCCCATCACCCCCGCGGGCGCGCCTGCCGGCGGCGTCCGCCGGCGGCCTCGTCCCGTCCAGAACAACAACCCGACGCCTCCGAACACCGCGGTCATGATCGCCACGCCCCCCAGTTGCATGACCCGCATCGCCTGCACGGTGTACGCGCCGCGCGTCGGGTCGTAGTGGTAGCACCAGAACATCACGCGATCGAGCACCGTGCCCAGGCGCCCCGCCGCGGCGTCCGCGAGCGAGAGACTGACCTGCTTCGCGTTGTACTGGGCGACGTATCGCCCGTAGAGATAGTTCGACACGCTCCCCGAGGGCGTGAGAACCGTCGTCACGCTCGGGTGGGCGTACTCGCCCGTGGCGTCGATGAAGCGGTAGCCGAACCCCACGCTGTCCGCGACGAGCCGGGCGTTCTGCTCCGTGGCCAGCAGGAAGGGCGCGGGGTCCGCCTGGACGGACCCCTCGGGCACGCCCGCGCCGACGAGCGCCTTCGCAGCCTTCTCGAGGTCCACGCCCGCGGCGAAGATGTTCCGCTTCACTTCCGCGTCGGCCAGCGTGTTCGTGTGATCGAACGACAGCACGACCACACGGAAATCCTTGCCGAGTTCCCACTTCTGCGCCCGCACCGCATTCTGCAGGTCCCCCAGCATCATGTTGCAGAGCATCGGGCAGTCGTAGTACGCGAGCATGAAGAGCACCGGGCGCTTGCCGTCGAAGTAGTCGCCCAGCCGGACCGCGCGGCCCTTTGAGTCGATCAGCGGCGTGTCGAGCGGGACGCTCTGGCCGCGCTTCTCCGTCACGTCCACGCCCTTGAGATCCGCCGGCGGCTCCTTGAGCAACACCTGCGCGGGCGCCGGCGCGAACGCCGCGAGGGCGCCGAGCAGGATCGGGATGGCGCGGGCCGTGGTCACGCGGTCACTTCTTCTCCGGTGCGGGCTTGGGCGCGGCCTTGGCGGGCTGGCGGGCGCCCTCGGGCGACGCCTGCAGTTTCTCGTACGTCGCGACGACGTCCTTCATCGCCAGGTCGATCGGCGCCCGGGCGAGGCCGGCCTTCTCGTCCATCCAGCCGACGCTCGCGAGTTCCGCCTTCGCGCGCGTCGCGAGCTCGACGTACGACGCGCCGGTGTCGATCTCCCGCGTCTTCGCG
The DNA here is from genome assembly GCA_964453125.1 of uncultured Phycisphaeraceae bacterium. Classification (GTDB taxonomy): domain Bacteria; phylum Planctomycetota; class Phycisphaerae; order Phycisphaerales; family UBA1924; genus CAYVSR01. The sequence continues at coordinate 3,567 of CAYVSR010000314.1, forward strand.
ACCACGTGGTCACGCTCGATCTTGAACAGGTACGCGAAGAACGCGATCGCCAGGAACACCCCGATGAACGAGACGATCAGCCCGATGCTGATCCACTTCGGCGAGACCTCGCCGTGCGAGGGCTGCGGCGCCGGCTCGTTCCCGCCGTGCGTGTGCCACTCGTCGGTCTGTTCTTCGAAATGCTCGATCGTCGGATCGGGCTGGTAGTAGTTCGACATGGGTTTCTCGCGGGCGGGCGCGCCGGGGCGGGGCTCCATTCTTCCCCCGGCGCCGGGCGCGGGGGGCCCTTTCAGAAACTTCGATCAGATGTGGTTCTTGTGGTGGAGCGAGAGCGGGAGACGAGGGTCCTTCAGGGGCACGAGCGCGGCGCCCGCGGTCCGAATCGCGATGAAGCCGATCAGCACGAGCACGGGGCCGATGGCTCCCGCGATGTCGACCCAGGTCACCGTGAGTTGGGGGGCGACCTGCTTGGCCATCTCGGGGCGGATGATCCAGAACAGGTCCACCAGCGTCATGGTGAGGATCCACAGGCACGCCAGCGTGAGCACGAACGGCGACCGACGCG
>CAYVSR010000315.1:0-4114 GCA_964453125.1 uncultured Phycisphaeraceae bacterium
GCCGACCCGCGTCGAGTACGACATCGACGTGTATCGAACGAGCGGAATCGAGGGCGTGCTGGATGAGTCGCTCGAAGAAACGTCCGGCGCGTTCGTCGCGGTGAATTCGGATGACGACAATTACGACGGGATCGCCGACAACCACGAAGCGTCTGGCCAGGTGAGCGGTGAGAACGATCTTGTTCGTGTCGTCCTTCGACCTGTCCGCCACAATCTCGCCAGTCCACCCAATCCTTGGAACGCGTACCTGTCCGCAACGAGCGCGGAAGTTCGGATGTGGCAAAACGCCGATCGCACGAGTCCGATCGCGTCCGGACAGGCATTTGATGCGCGGCAGGAGCACACGATCTACCTCGAGGGTCTGGGCGTTCAGGCAAATCACTTCCAGATCCAATACTCAGGGCCAAACGGAGGCGACTGGATCAAGCTGCGCACGGTCGCGATTCCCAGCGGCCCCGCAAGTGTGCCGGACTACTCCAAGCACAAGTATGCAGGAACGCTTCCGAACAACTTGGTAGGCGTGTTCGATGTCGAAGGGGGCACGAAAGAAGACTTGGGTCCCAATGAGTGTCAGGTTTTTTGGCAGCAGGGACCCGCCGTCGGCATCGTCAAGTTCCTGCCGTCTCCCGACGTCGCGATCCGGAGAGAAGTCAACGTGGTGCGAATCGGCATTGAGGCGCCGCCAAGTGGCGCATTCGCCTATCTCCAACCGATTGATGGTGGTGTCCAGTTGGATCCGTCCAATCGAATCTCGAAGTATGTGAATCCAGCGGGAGGTCTGCCCACGCAAACGGGAACAGTCGCGCCCCTGATTCAGTTCGCCGCACTTGTTACGCTCGAAGGGCCAAGTGGCAACCGAGGCGTCGACAAGATTCACGTTGGTTTTGTTCAGAACCTGCAGTTCAGCGAATACCGCGGCTTCTTCATCGACCGACTGCAGAGCCTCGTAGCCGCATATGAAAACGCGACGCTCTTGGATCAAGCGGGCGGCGCGGCGCTTCCATATTACTCAGATGACTCGCCTGCAGTTTTTTTCAACGCGACGCCGCTATCGAATAGTAAAGTAATTCAATCCATAGACACTCCTCGTATCGGCTTCCCGCTTGCTTTCGAACAAGGTCCGTCGCTCGGCGCAACAGACGATGTCGTTGACGAGTTGCGGGCGCACTGGGCATTTAGGCTTCACGTCGTTGCCTCAACCATTGAAGCGACAGATTTCTTGACAAAGTTCACGGTACGAGCCCGCGGAGACTGGTCGGTGGACGCATTGGATCTGAATGTTGGTCAAACGATTCCGTTCGCATGGACAGGTGATGGCGCCGGAACAATCGCGCCTGCGGGATGGACGCCCATTACTACAGGCGCGACCCCGGAATTGGTCTCTGGGATCAACGCGAACGCCGTGCTGTACACGATGCCGTTCACACCAATTGGAGGTCGATGAGATGCTTAGGCTGGTGATCGCCCTTATTGCGTCGTTTGCTTCGGCAACGTCACCTGCCGTCGGAGCGACATTGCTCATCCGAGGCCTGGAGTCCTGGGCTTGGGAACCCGGCAGCTATGTGCTCGCGGTCGGCGTGTTTCAATCAGACGCGGGTACACCGCGAGACGACGTGTCACCGGATCGAGGTTTGGTCACGTTCGAGCGGGTGCTTGCCGGCGAAGCGTCCGTTGGTGTCGCATCGCCATTCGTGTGCGCATGGGGCAACCCGGGCTACCTTGTCGAACGTCCCCCCGTACGAGGCGCGAAGTACCTCATGCTCTGCCGGACGCGCGCTGATGGGCTCCATATCGCGTCCTCTACAGCGTTGGCGCTGTTCCCGAGCGGCCCGCTCGCGCCGATCGGCGAAATCTCCGAAGACGCCATCAAGGCCATTTCGCGAGCAATCGCCATTGCCGGCCTTGGTCCGACCCCAGAGAAGGTACGAGCGCTGAAGGACGCGTTGTCGGACGGCACGCTGCCAGCCGGTCTCGTTCTCGCCGAGCTCGGAGACTTAGCGCAGTCGAACGGCGCCTTAGCAAGCCCCGTGCGAGCCATCGTCGAACCCATGCGCCTCGACGGTGCCCTATCGCCCAGCCTTCGCTTCGCGGCCGATAAGGCCTGGGTCTGCACTGGCGACTCAGCGGCACGCGCCGCGCCCGAACGCATTGCCTTCCTCGATGAACTGATTGGGGCCGAGAATTTGGACCCTCGGGAGCGAGAGACGATCAAGATCGAGCGTGACCAGGCGCTCGCCGAAGCTGCGCACCGCAGGTCCACCACGCCGTAGCCGTCACTGCCGCACTACTACTTCGGCGTCGCCCCCTTCCATCCGCTACCGTCCCCCTTGCATGCCCGGCGCCGGCGAACTCGCCCACATGCTCGAGCCCGTCATCCGCGAGCGCTGCGGCGGGAAACTCTCGCCCATCTCGTGGTTCCGGGCCGACTGGCAGCGCGGCGGCGCCGCCACCGGGTACGCCTCCTTCGAGATCGCGCCTGGCGATTCTCGCGACGTCGTGGTGAAACTGCCCGTGGGGCCCACCGAGTATCGCGTCGCCGTGGCGCTCAGCGAGGGCGACGCCCCGACCCCCCGCATCGTCGCGCACGCCGAGTCGCTGGGCGCCTACGACCTCGCCTGGCTCGTGATGGAGCGCCTCCCCGGCGCCCCCCTCACCGCGGCGCTGCACAAGGAGGTCTTCGCCGAGCTCTGCGCCGCCGCCGCGGCGTTCCAGGCCCACATGGGGCGCGTCTGGCCCATGGCGCCCGACGGCGTTCTCACCGCCCCCGGCGCCCAGGGCGTCGGCCCCGAGAGCCGCCCCACCATCGCCCCTCCCGACCCCGACTGGGCCGCTCTGCTCGACAAGGCCCGCCACGCCGTGAAGGACTCGCGCATCCCCGAGTCGAGCAAGTGGAACGACACGATCAAGCAGACGCAGAAGGCGCTGCCGAGCATCCTGAGCGCCTGGGCCGCACGCCCGATCAACGCCTGGCGCCACGGCGACCTGCACGCCGGCAACGCCATGCGCCGCCCGGAGGGCTCGCCCTGGGGCCCCGGCGCGTGTGTCCTGCTTGACTTCGCCGAGGTCGCCCCCGGCCACTGGGTGGAGGACGCGGTGTACCTCGAACGCATGCACTGGGGACGCCCCGCCGCCGACGGGTCGGGCAAGCCCGTGCTCGAGGGCGTCAAGCCCGTCTCCCTCCTCGCCAAGGCGCGCAAGGCCAGCGGCCTCGACACCTCGGGGGACTACGGCGCTCTGGCCAACATCCGGCGCGCCCTCTCCGCCGCCACCATCCCCGCCTTCCTCGACCGCGAGGGAACCAAGGCCCACCTGCACGCGGCGCTCGAAACGCTCGAGCGGTTGCTGCCCGTGGTGACGAAGTAGGCGATCGGCGGGCACACCGGCGTGTCGAGAGACGGCATCGATGCGGCGCGTTTGCTACCTCTCCCGGCTCTGCGGGAGAGGCCAGGAGAGGGCTACTGCATCGCTTCGTTCTCTACAAAGCCTCAGATGTTGCAACTGGTTCGGACGCGGCCTCCGCGGCCGGAAACCCATGACATGTCGAGGCGCGGTAGAAAGAAAAGCGATGCAGAAGCCCTCTCCTGGCCTCTCCCATCGAAGCGATGGGAGAGGTAGCCGGAGGCGACGTCGCGGGGCGTAGAATCGCGGCGCGGGCGTGGGTGGTGTGAAGAGCGGAGGAGGCGGAGCGTGGAAACGCTGGACCATCGCGCGCTCAAGCGGCTTGCCCTCTCGTTCGCGCGTGCCATGGGCTGCTGCGCCGCCGCGACCGAGGTCGTCGCGCCCGTGCCGCGCCACCGCGTGGACGTCGCGGGCTACGGCGACGGGCCTTCTCGCTTCTCATGTGACGCTGGTGGAATTGGAGGGGGCGGTCAGCCCGGCGGTTCACCCGTGCCGGCGCGCGACTCGCGCCGCCGCCCGTTCACCGTGCTTATCGAGTGCAAGCAGAGCCGCGCTGACTTTCTGCGCGACACGCGCGACCGCGACGCCCTGCTGCGCCGCCGGCGTGCGGTCGAGCGTCAGTTGCGAGACGTGACAGACACGCTGCTCCCCGCGTGCGAGCCGCACCTGATGCTCGGCGCGGGGGCGCCCGGGGCCCCCGGCGCCCCCGTGCAGC
>CAYVSR010000316.1:0-4100 GCA_964453125.1 uncultured Phycisphaeraceae bacterium
GACGCGACCGAGCCGATCGGTCGCCGTGGACGCCTTGAACGGCGCGACCTGCCGGAACTCGATGCCCTGCGCGCGCAGGGCGTCGGCCAGTCGGTGGGACCCCTTGCCATCGACGGCGTACCACGTCGCGCCGGCGCCTTCCGCGATCGCCTCGCGCCGTTCCTTCGCGTAGTCCCTCATCACCGCGGCCTTGTTGTCGCGCAGCGCGCGCAGATTCGCGAGCGAGCCCACCGCCTGGTGGTGCACGCTTTCGCGGTACGTCTCGATGCGCCCCTCGGGCCGGCGCACGCCGTCCTCGGCGAGGCGGGCCTGCTCGAAGAGCATGCCGACCGAGCCTCGGAACGCGGACCATGAGTCGGAGTAGCCGGGGTACCAGCCCTCGTTCCACTCGCCGGTGTAGTAGCGCCAGCCGTAGCGGTCGAACTCTTTCGCCTGCGCCGCCGCGAACTTCTCCATCCAGCCCTTGCGGTTGACGGGGTGGTGGAGGTTGTACGGCTCGCGCGGCGGGGACATGAGGAACGTGTCCTGCGAGCTCATCTCGTGCGCGTCGATGAAAAGCTGCGGGTTCCACTCGCGGAGCGCCGCGATGCGTCCGCGCGTCTCGGGCTGGGTGGCGAAGATCCAGTCGCGGTTGAGGTCGAAGAAGTAGTGGTTGGTCCTGCCGTGGGGCCAGTAGCCGCTGTGGAGGAGGGACTGATCGTCGACGTTGGGGTTGGCGGCGCGGTGCTCGGCGATCATCTTGAGAAAGCGGTCGCGCCCGTCGGGGTTCATGACGGGGTCGATGATGACCACGAGGTTGTCGAGCAGGCTCTGCGTGTCGGGGTCGGTGGCGGCGATGAGGTGGTAGGCGAGCGCGAGCGCGGCGTCGGCGCCGGAGGTCTCGTCGCCGTGGATGGAGTAGGCCATCCACGCGACGGCGGGGAGGGACGCGGCGAGGTTGTCGGCGTCGGCCTGCGACACGTCGCGCTGGTCGGAGAGGCGGGCGAAGTCCTTCTTCAGGGCATCGAGACGCGCGATGTTGCCGGGCGAGGAGATGGCGAGGTGGTAGAGCGTGCGGCCCTCCCACGTCTTGCCGTGCTCGAAGAGGCGGGCGCGGGGCTGCGCGCCGGCGGCGCCCTGGGCGGCGTCGGGTCCCTTGCCGTCCCACGCTTTGAAGCAGCGCTCGATCTCGGCGTGCGTGGCGGCGCGCTGGCCGATGGGGTAGCCGAGGACTTGTTCGCCGGTGGGGACGTTGGGCGCGTACGGCGGGGGCGCGCCCTGGGCGTCGGTGAAGAAGGGTGCGTCGTAGACGAGGCCGGGGAGGGGCGACGGCTTGAGCGCGGCCTGGGTGGCGGGGCCGGAGAGGCCGGGCGCGGGTTCGGCGTTGGAGTTGGACGCCAGGAGCGCCAGCGAGAGCGGAAGTGTGGACAGCGCGCGAAGGAAGCAGGCGGGTCGGCTCATGAGTCGGCGGCTCCGGTGGGTGGCGATCGAAGTCGCGGACCAGTCTGACCGCCTCGGCCCCGTCCGGCAACCGCCCGGCCCCGTCTGTCGGTATGCTCTTGCGACCAGACGGCCCGCGCGAGCGGCGCCACCCCGTTTCCGCGACGCGACCTTCGCGCCGCGCTCAGGAGACGCCCTCATGAGTCAGCAGGGTCCGTCCGCGTTCTCGTCCGATCTGCGCGCTTCATCGGCCAGGGGGTTTGGGGAGGGTCCGGCGGCGCCGATGAAGTTGCGCCACCCACCGGGGCTGTATCTGCTCTTCGTCACAGAGATGTGGGAGCGCTTCTCCTACTACGGCATGCGGGCGATGCTCGTGCTCTACATGGTCGCGTCGACGACCGATGGGGGCCTTGGCTTCGCCGACAAGAAAGCCACCTCCTGGTACGGCACCTACACCTCGCTGGTGTATCTCACGCCGCTCATCGGCGGGTTCCTGGCCGATCGTTTCCTGGGCACGCACCGCTCGATGGTGATCGGCGGCCTGATCATCGCCCTCGGGCACTTCACCCTCGCGATCGAGAACGAGTGGTCATTCCTCGTCGGGCTCGGTCTCATCATCATCGGCACCGGTTTCTTCAAGCCCTGCGTCACGACGATGTGCGGGCAGCTCTACGAGAAGGGCGACAAGCGTCGCGACGCCGCCTTCACGATCTTCTACATGGGCGTCAACCTCGGCGCGTTCATCGGGCCGCTCGTCTGCGGGTATCTGCGCAAGGCGCCGTGGGGAGGCTGGAACTGGGGCTTCGGCGCGGCCGGTGTCGGCATGGTGCTCGGCCTGCTGGTGTATCTGATCGGGCGTCCGAAGTATCTCAAGGGCATCGGCGTTGCTCCCAAGCAGCGCTCGGCGGAGGACATCGCCGCCCGCGCCAAGCCGCTGACGCGCGAGGAGAAGGGCCACGTCGCCTCGATCTTCATCATGGCGTTCTTCGTCGTGTTCTTCTGGTCCGCGTTCGAGCAGGCCGGCTCTTCGCTGAACCTCTTCGCGGAGCGGCGCACCGATCTCTCGCTCCCCGGACCCCTCAAGGGCCTCACCAAAGACGGCAACGCGCCCGCCGACTGGTTCCAATCCCTCAACCCGCTCTTCATCCTCATCTTCGCGCCGATCTTTGCCAGCATCTGGGTCAGGCTCGGCCGGCGCTCCAAGGAGCCCAGCACGCCCGTCAAGATGGCGCTCGGCCTCATCCTGCTGGGAACCGGCTTCCTGTTCATGATGGGCGGTGCCTACGCCAGCGACAGCGGCAACCCGGCGAACATCGTGCGCGTCAGCGCATTCTGGCTTTTCGCCGCCTACCTGATGCACACGCTGGGCGAACTGTGTCTGTCACCGGTCGGCCTCTCGATGGTTTCGAGGCTGGCCCCCGCCAAGTTCGGCGCCCTGCTCATGGGCACCTGGTACCTCGCCAATATGACCGCCAATAAAGTGGCCGGGCTCATGGCCGGCTTCACGCAGGACATCGAGCAGGGCAAGGTCTTCAAACTCATCGGGGGTCAGGCGGACTTCTACCTGATCTTCTTCGTCGCTCCGGTCACCGCGGGCATCGTGTTGCTGCTCATCTCGCCGTTCATCAAGCGGCTGATGGGGGGCAGGGCGTAAGGTCGGGCGCGACCCGCGTCGCATGATCTCATCGTGGCACGGACCCGCCCGGCGGGTCCGTGTCGTTTTTGGTTTCCGCGCCGGGCGCTCGGAGCACGGACCTGCTGCGCAGGTCCGTGGCACGCGGAGCCGCGCGAAGCGAGCCAGGCACGCGGATCGAGGGTCAGCGGGTCGTCGCCCCGGTGTCCGGCCCGATGTCGGTTCGCCCCTCGGGCGTGTAGGCGTACAGCCGGCCCGGTGTTTCGTCGACGCACTTCTTGTGCGATTTGTCGCACAGGGGGAACGTCGCGGAGAGGCCGCAGGCGCAGACCCACACGGCTTTGTCTGAGGGTTCGATCTTGATCGCGCCGGTTTGCTCGTGTCGGACGATTCGGGCCATGGGAGGAGAGTACCGCAGCAAAGCAGCAAAGCAGCAAGGAAGCAGAGCAGCAGAGCAGGAACGGGCGCGGCGTGGGGTTCAGGGGCGCGGCGAGGGCGTCGCGCCGCGCTCACGCCGGCGCTTCGAGGGACTCCACGATGGTCTGGATGGTGCGCCGCGCGGCCTCGACACGCCCGTTGTACGCGTGCCCGCGCGTCACCACGCGATGGGCGCACACGGGCAGGATGTTCGCCGTGATGTCCTCGGGGATGCAGTAGTCGCGCCCGAGCATGGCGGCGGTGGCGCGCGCCGCTTGGGCGAGCGCCAGGGCGCCGCGCGGGGAGACGCCGATGAGCAGTTCCGAATGGCGGCGCGTGGCGGTCGCGAGGGTGACGATGTAATCGATCAGCGAGCGCTCCATCCGCACGTTGTCGACCTGGGTTTGGAGAGCCAGCACGTCGTCGCGGTGCAGCACCGGCGCGAGGTGGTGGATGGCGCCGGGGCGGATCTGCGGCGCCGGGGGGCGGCCGTTCTCGGGGGCGAGGCCGATCACGTGAGAGGGCGAGGGGCTGCCGGGACGCTGGAGGAGCACGCGGGCCTCATCGTCCGCCGAGGGGTAGCCCAGGTGGATGCGCATCAGGAAGCGATCGAGCTGCGACTCGGGCAGGG
>CAYVSR010000317.1:0-1891 GCA_964453125.1 uncultured Phycisphaeraceae bacterium
GGTCGCGGCGCTCGGCGACGAGGTATCGCTGCGCGGCGCGGTTCGCGCGCCCGATGGGGGCGCGCCGGTCACGCTGGGGACGATCGCGGACCTTTCTGGGCCGGACGCGGAGAGGCTTGCGGGCGTGGTGCTCGTGGAGGACCCGGCGCGAGCGGCGGGGCGGGACGGCACGCTGACCATCGACGTGGGCCGTGTGCGCGCGGCGATGGACGGGGCGCGGGTGAACTGGGCGCGGGTGATGCTCTCGGGCTCGAAGACGGTGGTGCGCGTGGCGAAGACCAGCGTTGGCGTGGCGAGCGAAGTCCGCGCCCCTGCGCCGGTCGAATACGAGACGGTCGAGACGAACGGCCCGATGACCGTGAAGATCGCGGCGGCGCTGGCGCTGGCGACGCTCTACGGCGTGGAGCCGGCGGACATGCGGCTTCGATTCGACCCCGGCGATGCGGCGCTGCTGGCGACGCAGGAGGGGAGCCGTCGGGTCGAGGCCCGGCCGCAGGCGTCGGAGAGGTCGGAGCGGACGCCGATCGCGGTGACGATCTATGAGGGTGACCGGATCGTGACGACCGGGGGGCTGCGCGCGGACGTGCTGCTGGCGCGCGAGGGGGCGACGCTGGCGCGCTCGGTGCGTAAGGGGGCGACGCTGGGCCCGGAGGATGTGCGGATCGAGCGGGTGTGGCTGGCGCCGGGCTACGAGGCGGCGGCGCCGCGCGAGGCGATCGGCTCGGTGACGCGGTCGCGCCTGGCGCAGGGGTCGGTGGTGCGCCCGGAGGATCTGGACACGCCGCTCGTCGTGCGGAAGGGGGACCTGGTGAGCGCGCACTGCATCAGCGGGGGCGTGGTGGTGAAGACGCCGGCGCGGGCGCTGGGCGATGCGCGGGCGGGGGAGTTGGTCGAGTGCCGCGTGGAGCGGTCGAAGAAGACGTTCCTGGCGCGGGCGGACGCGAAGGGTCGGGTGGTGGTTGACGTAACGGCGGCGACGGTGGCCCTGGCGACGGGGACGGGTGAGGAGAACGCGCGATGAGGCTGAACCGAGGCGTGAGGGCGATCGGGCTGGCGGGCGCGGCGGCGTCGGTCGCGGCGGGGCAGAGCCTGTTCCAGCGGCCGGTGCAGGGGCCGGGTCCGGCGATTCTGCCTGGGCCGGGGGCGGGGCTGGCGGCGCCGGGGGCGCCGACGGGGGATCAGCCGGCGCCGAAAGTGAATCCCGTGGCGGAGCTGCAGGGCGTGAGCCTGATCGCGATCCAGCCGAACTCGGCGCGCCAATTCAGGCCGCACGACCTGATCACGATCATCGTAAACCAGTCGAGCAAGATGGAGCACAACCAGAAGGACGACTTGAAGAAGGACTACTCGAATAGCGCGGAGCTGAGTTCGTTCCCCGATCTGATGAAGATGCTGGAGTTCCGGCTGGAGTCGGGGCGGACAGCGGGGCTGGACGGGGGGCTGCCAAGCCTGGACCTGTCGTCAAAGAACAAGTTCAAGGGGGACGCGAAAATCGACCGCGAGGACCGGATTACGGCTCGACTGACGGCGGAGGTGGTCGAGGTGAAGCCGAACGGAAACCTGCTTCTGGAGGCGAGGACGACGACGATCACGGACCGCGAGGAACAGACGATGGTGTTGTCGGGCGTATGCCGCAGCGAGGACGTGTCGCTCCAGAACACGATCCAGTCGACGCAGCTGTCGAACCTGCATCTGGAGACGCAGAACCGAGGGGACGTCAAGGACACGGCGACGAAGGGGCTGATCCCGCGGGTGCTGGAGACAATCTTCAATTTCTAGCGGGGCCCCAGCAAAAAAGGACTGAAAAAGCCCTCCCGACCCGGGGGGGCCTTTATTTGATGATCCAGAAGTCTGAAATGAGGGCCCGCCGGGTTGCAGGCGGGGATCGGGG
>CAYVSR010000317.1:1901-4090 GCA_964453125.1 uncultured Phycisphaeraceae bacterium
GGGATACAGTCAGCCTCGCAGGCGCCAGCGCGGAGTGGGAAAAAGAGCCTTCGCCCCCCAAATGGAGTAGTCGTGGCTCCGCGGGCGTGCGGGTCGGAGGCGAGCAAACGCAACGAACGGCAGGGATGTCGCGCCGACGGGCTCAGTGGCCCGTGTGGGCGCCGCATCCCTCCAAAGGAGATTGACCGCAATGACTTGGAGCCTCCGAGCCCTTGGCCTGTCGACCTTGGTGGTCGCGGCCGGCGCCCTGATCGGGTGCAACACCACCGAGAACAAATCGGCCTACGACTCGTACGGCCACGAGACGTCTTGGGAGCCCCCGCGCGAGCGTGTGGCCAAGCCTGCCGAGCCAGCCAAGCCGGCCCCGGCCCCGGTGGCGGCCAAGCCCGCTCCTGCCCCGGCGCCTCGCGCGGACTGCATGGCGTTCCCGACCGGCAACCGCGCGACGAGCGTGGTGGAGCTGTGCCGCAACATGCCGGCCGAGGTCGTGGTGGGTCAGGAGTTCTGCTACGACATCGTGGTGACGAACCTGACGGACATGACGCTCAAGGAGGTCATGGTCACGGACGCGTGCGGTCAGAACTTCAAGATGTCGAAGTCGACGCCGGAAGCGACGGGCTTCCCGAACATGGTGTGGAAGCTTGGCGACCTTGAGCCGCGCGCCAGCCGGACGATCAAGGTGTGCGGCACGGCGCAGGGCGCCGGCGCGGTGACCTCGTGCGCGACGGTGACGTACAACTCGCTGCTGTGCGCGACGGCGAACGTGGTGCAGCCGGCGCTGAAGCTGGCGTGCTCGGCCCCGGCCGAGGCGCTGCTGTGCGACGGGTACACGGTGAAGTTCGTGGTGACGAACACGGGTTCGGGCTCGGCCGCGAACGCGAAGGTCAAGGCGGAACTGCCCGCCGGCCTGACGACGGTGGACGGCAAGAGCAGCGTTGAACTCGCCGCCGGCACGCTGGGCGCGGGCCAGTCGCGTGAGTTCGCCGTGCTGACGAAGGCTTCGAAGACCGGCTCGTACGCGGTGAAGGGCTCGGCCAGCGCCGACGGCGGCCTGACGGCGAGCAGCGACGGCTGCAGCACCGCGATCAAGCAGGCGGTCCTGGGCGTCAAGATGACGGGCGCGTCGCGCTCGTTCCTTGGTCGCAACTTCACGTGGGACGTCGTGGTGAACAACTCGGGCGACACGACGGCCAACGCGTGCGACCTCGAGACGACGCTGCCGGCGAACGCCAAGTTCGTCTCGGCGACGCAGGGCGGCACGGTCGTCGGCAACGTGGTGAAGTGGAACGTCGGGGCGATCCCGGCGGGCGGCTCGAAGTCGTTCCAGGTGACGCTGACCGCGGCGGGCGACGGCGCCGCCAAGGGCGTGTCGACCATCAAGTGCGCGTGCTCGACGCCGGCGACGGCGAACGCGGAGACGGCGCTGTCGGGCATCCCGGCCATCCTGGTCGAGACGGTCGACGACCCGGACCCGATCGTGATCGGCGACGCGACGACGTACACGATCTCGGTGACCAACCAGGGCTCGGCGACGGACACGAACGTGAAGGTCGTGTGCACGCTTCCCGAGGGCCTGGAGTTCGTCTCGGCGGGCGGGGCGACCCCCGGCGTCGCGTCGGGCAAGTCGATCACGTTCTCGCCCGTGGCCAGCCTGGCGCCCAAGGCGCGGGTGACGTTCACGGTGCGTGCGAAGTCGATCAAGGCGACGGGCGACTCGCGGTTCAAGACCTCGGTCACCAGCGATTACGCCAAGAACGCGATCGAAGAGATCGAGTCCACGAACCTGTACGAGTGATCTGAAAGCGCCCGCGGCGCCGGGGCGTAACCGCTCCGGCGCGGGGCATAGAAGCGATACTCCGGCGGCGGCAGGGGAACGCCCCTTCCGCCGCCTTTCTCATGCGATCACGGACGCCTCTGCGCCGACCCACGGGCGGCGCGCACCCTCAGGAGCACACGATGGGACTTGTCAAGGAATTCAGGGATTTTGCGGTCAAGGGCAACGCGGTGGACATGGCGGTCGGCATCATTCTCGGCGCCGCCTTCGGGAAGGTGGTCACAACGCTCGTCGAGAAGGTGATGATGCCGCCGCTGGGGCTCATCACGGGCGGGGTGGACTTCTCGGAGAAGAAGCTGGTGCTGCAGTCGGCGGACGAGGCGGTGAAGCGGGCGGAAGTGGCGGTGTCGTACGG
>CAYVSR010000318.1:0-4082 GCA_964453125.1 uncultured Phycisphaeraceae bacterium
ATGTCGCATCAACACCCGATATGTCCGTATCAATCTCGAAGCTTAATGACCCCAAGGGGGTCCGAACTACCCCGGAATCCTGCGGGAATACCGGGGGTGCGGCGGAAAGCGGCGCGAAAAGCGGCGCGCACACGGGCGATTCGGCGCCGAACGCCGCGCCGGTGGCGCCCGTGGACCCCGACCTTGCGGCCGTGGTCGCGGCGTGGCCCGCGCTGCCGGAGGCGGTGAAGGCGGGCATCCGGGCGATGGTGGCCGCCAGCGCGACCCGTTGAACCCCGACGGCGAGCAGGGGCCCACCGGGCGCGCTGCGGCGGTGGGGCGGCGCCCGCGGGGCGGGTGAGCCCGGTATCAGGCTTGGCAACAGGCTGGAACAGGCCGGCGCACGCTGGCTTCGCAGGCGTGCGCAGGCGTCGTCACCGCGGGGGCTGCGCGGCGACAGCGGGCGCCTCCGGGCGGGTGCTGGCGTCGATCGGGCTGACCGGACACAATGGCTCAGATGCGGCTCAGCGAACGATCTCTGTCGGTGGAGAATGTTGCGGGGAAGGGGCGCGGCGGCGCTATGCCCGCGCGGCATCGGAAATGCCTCCGCTCCGGGGGATCTTGGCGTGCAACGCCGCTGGGTGCGGGGGGCGGGGCCGGCGATCTGCGCGACTTGGCGGTGTGGCGCACCGTCTGCCGCGAAGCGGGGGGCTTCGCTGACGTTAGAGGGCTTGCGAGCGCACATTGGAAGTACACGCGGCAGCGAAAGCTGGCCCGCGGGGCGATGGATTCACAGCGTGGGGCGATGGGAGCGAGCAACCGAACATGGCCGTGAATCTAGACAAGCCACAGAATTGGAAGGCAGATATCGCCGCGTCGGTAGACATGTACAACGCGTGGTTCATGAACTTCGCGCCAGCTACGTTTCGGACGACGCGGCTTCAAACAACGAAAGACGTTGAGGCCGCGCTTCACGCCACAGGCAACTTCACGAACATCCAGCCATCTCTTCTAAAGGAGCATCCTGGAGTGCTCCCGACGTTGAGGATGTCCACTTGCCCGCCAATTGCCGTGGATCGATTGATCGGACTTGCAGGCGTTTTACCCAGTCTCGTGAGGACGATGGAACTTGAGAAGCGATTACCTCCAACAATGTCGGACGCCGATTTGACCGCGCAACTGGGAAGGATCAGCAAAACCATCGCGCTTCTCGCAGACCCCGACATTTTCGTGTGGATCGGTCGGCAATCCGGCGCCTCGGCGGATGAGATCCACCGTGCCGCGACGATCGTGGCAGACCGTCTGTGCGGGGCGGTTGCGAATCCCATCATGCGCAACGCTCAGGAGAAGCGTCAGCTCGCGGCAATCAAGGGATGGCTCGAGGCGAGGGGCTATAGGTTGAATATTCCGGGCGGAGGGATTTCCTTCAGCTCGATGAGTCCGGGCACCTTCAGCTTTCGGATGAACGTTCAGGTGAAGCTCGACGGAGGAGTACATTCGGTCAATATCCCCATTGACGCCGTCATCATGCCGCGCGGAGCCACGGCGGGGACTTTGCCGATCTTCATCGAGGCCAAGTCAGCCGGAGATTTTACGAACACCAACAAGCGGCGAAAAGAAGAAGCAATCAAGATGGCGCAGCTCCGCAGCACCCATGGGAGCGGCGTTCGATTCAACCTCTTCCTTTGCGGTTACTTTGATACGCCCTACCTCGGTTACGAAGCCGCCGAGGGGATCGATTGGGTGTGGGAGCATCGTATCGATGACCTCGCGTTGTTCGGACTATGACCATGAGACCTTCCTTCGCCACTCTGGAGCAGCGCAGACTCGCCCTTCAAGGCGAGCTTGATGCCGTCAAGACGGGGGCAGAGCGTAATAAGCTCGGGCAGTTCGCCACGCCCACCGAACTGGCTCGAAGCATCTTGAAGTATGCAGCCGCAATCATGCCTGCCGGGGAGCGGGTTCGCTTCCTCGACCCCGCCATCGGAACGGGAGCGTTTTACTCCGCTCTTCGGCACGTTTACCCCAATGGCCGGGTCGGCTCAGCGGCCGGGTTCGAGATCGACCCAGATTTCGGCCGACCCGCTCAGACGTTATGGAAGGACACGGGGCTTGAGATTCGGCTCGGCGACTTCACGCGCCAGAAGGCAACATCGGAATTCAATCTCGTAATCTGCAATCCGCCGTACGTGAGGCATCATCATCTCACCAACGCTGAGAAAGCCAGGTTGCAGCGGAAGACGGCCTCAGCTTGCGGTTCCCATTTTGGGGGTCTCGCCGGCCTTTATTGCCACTTCTTGGGCCTCGCACACCCATGGATGGCTGAAGGAGCGATCGCCGGATGGTTGATTCCAAGTGAGTTCATGGACGTGAACTACGGTCAAGCTGTGAAGCGGTACCTGTTGAAGAGCGTGACTCTCCTCCACATTCATAGATTTGACCCGAACGACGTGCAATTCGCCGATGCGCTCGTTTCCTCAGCAGTCGTCTGGTTCCGTAAGAGTGCCCCGCCCGCCGATCACTCGGTTCGATTCACTTTTGGCGGATCACTCACAGCTCCGCGGCTCAGTCGTATGGTCCCAGCCGTCGCGCTTGCGGCAGAGGCGAAGTGGACCCGATTTCCCGCTGCAGGAGTACGGGCTGTTTCAAGCCTTCCGACGATTAGCGATTTCTTCAGGATCAAGCGCGGTCTCGCGACGGGCTGTAATTCATTCTTCATATTGTCCGACACTGAGATCGGCCTCCGGAAGCTGCCGATGGAAGTCTTCCGGCCCATCCTTCCGAGCCCGCGTCATCTCCCCGCAGACGTGATTGAGGCGGACGAGTGCGGTAACCCAGTCGTAGGCCGTCGCCTATTTCTGCTTGATCCACGATTGAATGAAGGGGAACTCCGCCGGCGTCATCCCACGGTGTGGACCTACTTGAGGGAGGGGAAAGAGCTAGGAATTCATGAGCGATATCTTTGCCGTCACAGAACCCCGTGGTATGCGCAAGAGGATCGCCCTGCGCCTCCCATCGTATGCACGTACCTCGGACGTGGAGATTCAAAGAACGGTCACCCGTTTCGGTTCATTCGCAATCGATCGCGGGCCACTGTGGCGAACGTCTTCCTCGCGATGTATCCAACACCGGCATTGCAGCAAGCGTTGTCGCGGTATCCCGCTTTGATCGATCGTGTCTGGAGAGAACTCAATCGCATTTCGATCGCTGACCTATTGCACGAGGGGCGGGTCTACGGTGGCGGTCTCCATAAACTGGAGCCCAAGGAACTTGCGAATGTCCCGATTCCGGCACTGGCAGAGATACTTAGCCGAGCCAGCAAGCGAGGCCAACAGCGAGTCCTGTTCCCCACGGGGAGGGGCTGACTCGCAGCGCTATTACTGTTCGATTGGCTAGCGAGTAAGTCGGCGATGGTGAACCCCGGGGTGTAACCCGCCTAGGGGTGTACACCAGGATTTTGGACCGCCTCCCACGCGGGAATCGGGACAGTACGACCCGCGCGGCGGCACCGGGCCCGGAAGGACCCAAGCCCCCCCGGGGTGGTTCGCGGGCGGGCGTGGCGAGCAGGGAGCAGCGGCAGCGGGCCCGCGGGGCGGACGTTCCCGACGCCGGCGAACCGTCAACGGGGCGGCAACCGTCCGCGGGCGGGAAGCGTCAACCGGAACGCGGAGCGGACGCTTGCCGATGCCCCGCGACCCCGCCGACCTGCGCGCGACGGTGCGCCGGCGAAGGACCCGGCCGGGGGGGAGGGGAGTCGAATTCCTACCGGTTGCCGGGGCGTGGACCGTGGCGTGAGCCGCACGCGCGCGCCCGCGAAATTACCCCCCCACCCCCCCCGAGCGGAACCTGTCGGAAGGGGCCCGCGGCAGCGGGTGGGGAATAGCATCGGCGGACAGACACGGGTAGCGGGCCGGTGTTGCAACGCCTCCCGCGAACGGATCGGGCGGCGGACTTGGGCTTCACCTGCTCCGAGGCGCCTCCCGACCGGCCCCAACCAAGGCAGGTGACAATGGACGCCACGGAAGCGGCGGCGCTGGCGATGCTCAGCGACCGGGAAGCATGGGCGCTCGACGAACTCCCCGCTGGCATTGGCGCGGACGGGC
>CAYVSR010000319.1:0-4076 GCA_964453125.1 uncultured Phycisphaeraceae bacterium
CGATGCAGAAGCCATGCGTCGCGTCCTGGGCCGTCTCAACCGCGGTGATGCGCCAGGTCACCTGGTCGCCTGCGTTGAGCTCCACGTGCTCGGGCACGAAGTGGCTGCGGACGGCGGTCATGTTGACAAGCACCTTGTTACCGTCGCGCTTCACGCCTTCCTGCCCGGGCTTCGGCGCGTTGGCGTCGAGCTGCTGCGTGTGCGGATTCCAGCCGACCTCCGGGTAGACCTTCCAGCTCTTGAGCTTGTCGGCCTTGATCATCTGGCAATAGTGCGGCTCACCCACGCCGATGGGGCTGTCGTAGATGACCGGCATGGTCGTGCCGGGCTGAACGATGTCGAGCAACTGGAAGTTTTGCGGCAGCAGCGGTCCCGTCGTCAGGAATCGATCGACCGACCACTTGCTCATGGAGATCAGGAAGTTGCCGTCGGGGCTCACGGTGTCGCCCTCGGCGGCGCAGAGGTGCCCGATGTTGTACTGCACCGGGGTCTTCTGGACGAGCTTCCAAGGCTGCTCGGCGTTCAGGCTGTCGTACTCGCCCCCCAGCGTCCAGCGAGCCACGGCGGAGTCGAGGAACAGCGACGTGTAGGCGTAGCCCTTGTTGTCGAACTGAGTGTGCAGCGGCCCCAGGCCCAGCTCGACCTGGGCCTCCTTGACCGCGTCGAATTCCAGCACGGGGACGCCGTAGGCGTCCTTGCCCGAGTACGCCTGCGAGCTGATGGCGGCCTTGATCTTCTCGATGGAGTAGACGGTGACGTGCGGGTCGAGCTTGCCCGCGACCACCATGTACTGCCCGTTGGGCGTGACGTCCACGCCGTGCGGGCTCTTGGGCTCGGGCGCGAAGTAGAGAATGCCGTCGGCCGCGAGGGTGTCGAGGCCCAGCACCGGGAAGCCGTTGACTTTCTTCGCCTTGCCGGCCTTGAAGGCGGCCACGGCCTTCTTCCAGTCGACGATGTGCAGGTAGTCCATGTCTCGCTTGCTGGCGCCGGCCTCGAAGGGCGGATTGCCCTTCTCGATGCCGCCGGTCGCCATCTCGGAGTTGAACGAGTTGATGAAGAAGAACCCGTCGGACGCGCCCTTGCCGGCGTCGGCCAGGTCCTGCCAGTAGGGAGGCAGCTCGAGCGCGAACGAATTGGCGACGTCGATGCGCCCCGCGGCGCGATCGAACTTCCACATCGTGACCATGCCGCGATAGGACTTCTGGTAGTCCTCCGGCGGGGCGTAGCCGTAGCCCAGCACCGTGGCGTACTGCCCCCCCTCGATGACGTAGTCGGTGTCCGGGGTGACGAACGCGGCGCCGTGATCGCTGATGGTCAGCGGGTTCTTGACGATCTGCTTGGTCTCCCAGTCGCGGAGATCGATGACGCCCAGGCGCGCGTTGGCCTTGTCGCCGATGAACAGGAACTGCCCGTCGTACTCGCCCTTGGTCTCCGACAGCGCCGGGTGGTGCGTGTCTCCCCACGCGACGAGCTTGCCGTTGATCTTCAGCGACTCGAGCACGGGGTCCTTCTCGCCCGCAAAGCCGTAGCCCTGCCACGACTCGGGCGTGAAGACGGAGATCGAACGGAGCAGGCGCATGCTGGGCACGCCGATGGCGAAGACCTGACCGCTCTGACCCCCGGAGGAGAAGAGGACGTAGTCGTCGTGCCTGCCGCTGGGCATGAACGTCTTCGCGGCGGACACGAGATCATCGACGTTGAGCCGGCGCTCATTGGCGACCTTGGTCAGCTGCCCGACCTGTTCCGGCGTCATCTCGATGGGCTTCGCCTCCTGCGCCGCGCCGCGCCGGCGACGCCCCTCCTGCTGCGCCGACGCGCTCGGGATCGCCGCCGCGAGCGCCGCGCCCACGGCGAGAACCATCGCCAACCCCTGGTGCGTGCTGGTGATTCGCTTCGTATTCATGCTGACTCTCCGAGAAAGCGACGCGGACGCGCCGTACGCGGGCGCCCGCAGCGCGGATGCGTGCGTTACTTGCCGGCTGCGACGCTGGGCTTCTCGGCCTGGAGCGTGCGCAGATACGAGATCACATCGAGGATGTCGTCCTCCGACATCGCGGGGTTGCCCCCCTTGGGCGGCATCTGGATGCCCGTGGTGTTCTTCGGGTCCGAGGGCGACCGGCCCTGCTTGATGAACGCGAGCAGGGCCTCGTCGTCGAGCGACTGGATGAATGCGTTCCTGACCAGCGGCTTGCCGTTGCCGGGGATTCCCACGCCTCCCTTGCCGTGGCACGCGATGCACACGGAGTGGAAGAGCCGGTCGCCGTTCGCGATGTACCCGGCGAGCTCCGAATCGCCGCCCGCGGCCTCGAGCGCCGCGGCCTGCTGGGCCTCGCTCGGCGCCTGCGCCACGACCAGCGAAGGGGCTGGGAGCGCGGGCATGCGCCGAGGATCCTGCAGACCGCGGACGTAGGTCACGATCGCGCGGAGGTCGTCGTCGGTGAGGTCGTCGCGTCCGGCCCGCGGCGGCATCGGGATCGGCTTGGCGTTCGGGCGCCCGGCGATGATGTACTCGCGGAAGCCCTCGTCGTTGAGGGACGCCACGAAGTCGCTCTCCACCAGCGTCTTGCCCAGCCCTTGGACCCCCCTGCCGTCCTGACCGTGACAAGCGATGCACGCGCTCGCGAACAGGTCGCGACCGCGGGCCGCCATGTCCACCGGCAGCGTCGGCGCCGGCGCCCCACCGACGAGTTTCTCGTACGCCTGAGTCAGCGCGATCGCCGCCAGCCGGGCGTCCTCACGCTGCCGCCACGACGCGTGGACCAACCAGCCGCCGACTCCGAGGAAGGGCGACGCGAGCAGCAGCGCGATCACCACGATCAGGCCCATCTCGGCGGGCGTCGCGCTGTACGCCGGCTCGCGCGTGTGCTGGTCGCCCGTCGCGTTCGTGTTGCGGTTCTCTGCCTGAAGCATCGCGTGACCCCTTGCTCGATATATGGAGATATAAATCTATATATCGTGCGAATCGCGCCGTGTCAACACCCGGCGCGCCGGAAATGCCGGAAGGGTGGTGGCAGCGTTTCGTTCGGACGAGCCTGGCGCCTCTGTCGCGGGGCCGACGGGCGGGCCCTTCTAGCCCCGACCGCCGGCCGGCCTCGATGCGTCATGTCGTGCCCGCCGGTACGGGCCGAATTCAGGCTCGCGCACGCCGTCGAAGCCACCGGCGACGGCGGCGTGAACGAAAAGACGCCCACGGAGGTGTCCGCGGGCGCCTTCGGCCGGGGCAGGACCGGCCAAGAAGGATTCTGGCTCCACCGCGGCCTGCGGCGAGCGATTATGTCCAGCCATGTTCGCGGAAGCACTGAGATTAGATGCTGCAATTTCGTCCATATCGTTCTTTTCACACCAGCATGGCGTCTATTCCGCCGCTGAGCAAGCGCGGCATCCATACCCCTATTTTAGGGATCGAGCCAGCGCTCCCGAAGCGATGTCTAGAACGAGTCTTGGCCCGAGTCGGGCCTAGTCCTGTCGCGCGAGCGCCAGACTCCAAGCCGGTCCGCGGATCGATCTGGCATCGATCGTGGCTAGCGCCTGGGCGCTCGGACTGAACGCCGGCGGGCCAAGCCGGGTGATCCTGGACCAGGGCAGGCTGATGACCTTGGCGCCCCCGAGACGGAGGAGCAGGCAGGGAATCAGGTGCAGGTGTTCGGCGTCCACCGCGAGATGCACGGCGTTGTTGAGCGCCACGAACCGACCGAGCGTGAACGACTCGTTCTTCTTGACGACCGCGCCGGGGCGCTGCGGGCGCGCGGGGTAGCGCCGGGCCCACGGCGCCCAGCACAGCGCGTTGATGGCGCCGCCGATGAGGAATGGCATGGCCAGCGTCACGGGCACGACGACCGCCAGGGCCTGGGGCGCGAGCGCGATGCACAGCGCGATGACGATGCAGGCGTCCACCCCGAGGAAGATCAGGATCGCCGCGCCGAAGTCGATGCCCGGCGCCGGCGCGAGGCGGTCGCGGACTGACTCGGCGGGCGGGGCGGTCACAGCTTGGGCTCGACCAGCGCTCGCTCGCCCCTGGGCTTGGTCTGCGCGTTCGGCGCCGGCGCGGCGCGCAGCAGCGGCGCGAGGTACTCGCC
>CAYVSR010000320.1:0-4048 GCA_964453125.1 uncultured Phycisphaeraceae bacterium
TGCGCAGCACCACACGGACGGAGTCGCTCTTCGGCGCCCTCCGCACCATGACCCCGCCGCACATCCACCCGGGGATCGCCGAACTGCAGGAGATGTGCGCCCGCCGGCGACTGCTGGTGCGCCAGCGCCAGCTGATGTTCGTGCTGCACGTGTGGCTGGTGGTGCACGTGCCGGCGTCCTGGACGCTGATCTTGCTGACGCTGGTGCACGCGGTGAGCGCGCTGCAGTACGGAGGGCTCTGACCCCATGCGCGACATCTCCCCGCTCTCCGCGCGGTTCGATCTCCGCTACATCCGCCGGCGCCGGTTCCCGGACACCTGGACGCGCGCGGCGACGCTCGGCGCGGTCATCGCGGTGGGGGGGTACGTGGGCGCCCGCGAATGGGCCGGGGACCAGACGCTCTTCACGTCCGGGCCGCTGACGACCGCGCACGCCATTTTCGCCAACGACTGCGCCAAGTGCCATCAGCCGGCGGACGCGCCCGCCGGCCCCGCGCTCTCGGCGCGGACGGGGGCGCGCTACTGGCTCCCCGCGCGCGACGAGGCCTGCCTGGGCTGCCACGTCGCGCCGACGCACAACCCGCACCAGTCCATGTTCACCGGCGCCGAGCGCACCGTGTCCGGCCTCGCCGCGCCGGTGCGGATGTCCTCCGACTGTCGCGCGTGCCACGTCGAGCATCGCGGCAGCGACGCCAATCTCAACGCCGTGTCGGACTCGCACTGCACGCAGTGTCACGCGGACATCGGCGCCTTCGGCAGAGAGGGCGCCAAGTGAAGGTCGCGCTCGTCCTTCTCGTGGCGGCGGCGCTCGGCGCGGGCGCCGGCGCGCTGCGCCCAGCGCGCACCACACCGCCTGTCGGCGCCGGCGTGACGAACTCCATCACGTCGTTCGCCACCGATCACCCGGAGTGGGCCGTCTTCCGCGACGGCGCGCGCGAGGACGCCACGCCCCTGCGCCTCAACCACGCGGCGCACCTGAACCCCGACACCACGGGCATGCAGGACCTGCTGGCGCCCCTGCGCGCCGCCGGCGCGCCCGGCATCGGCGCGGCGGGCGAGAACCGCTCCGTCCTGACGTGCGGCGCCTGCCACCAGGCCGACGATTCGGGCCGGTACATGCGCCCGATCTCGTTCGATGCGCACTGCGCCGCGTGCCACAGCGCGGAACTGGGGCGCGTCAACGTCGCCCCCGGTGTTGTGGAGCCCGAAGCGGCGTCGCACGGCGATGTCGGCAGACTCGTGTCACTGATCGACCGCAAGCTGCTCGAACGGGCCACGCTCGAGCGAGCCCGCCCCGCCCCGGCGCCGGCAGCGCCCGAGAGCGGAGAGGGCGCCGGCGCCCAGCCCGCGCAGACGCCCGCGCAGCCCGCGTCGTCACGCCCCGGTGGGCGCAAGCCCGGCGGCGCCAAGCCCGCGGGCGGGGCGACAGAGCCCGTCCCCACGTTCGAATCCGCGCAGCAGGCGAACGACTGGCTGCTGACCGAACGCTCCGCCGCGCTGCGCCGCTTCCAGACGGGCTGCTCGAAGTGCCACTCGGGCGTGACGGACGCGCCCGAGTCGCCCAAGGGCGGCGCGTTCGCCATCGCTCCCCCCGACGTGCCCGACCGGTGGCTGGCCCGCTCGCACTTCGCGCACGATGCGCACCAGATGCTCTCGTGCCTCGCGTGCCACGAGAAGGCCGCGACCAGCGAGCGCACGCAGGACATCCTGCTCCCGGGCATCGCGACATGCCGCGAGTGCCACTCGCCGCCCTCGGCTCGCGGCGCCGTGGCGCGTGTGTCCGGCGCGCTCGGGTTCGGGCGGTTGGCGGGAGAGCACAGCGCGCCCGGCTCGTGCGTGACCTGCCACGTCTACCACCCGCCGGTGCGCGCTGGCGCCGACGGCGCGCTGACGATCTCGGAGTTTCTCAACGTCGAATCGGCGCCGGCCGTCCCCGTCGCTCAGCCGCAGTCGCAGCCCGAGTCGCCGGCCGACGCGCCCGCTCCCTGAGAGGACCGGGCGCGGGCGGTCACTTCTTGGCGGCGAAGTAGTCCTTGTTGAGCTGGATGTACTTGTGCCACTCCGGCGGCAGGGCGTGGTCGGGATAGATCGCCTTCACCGGGCACTCGTCGACGCACAGCCCGCAGTCGATGCACGCGTCGGGGTCGATGTTCAGGCGGTCGATGCCCGCGTAGTCCGGCTCGTCCTTGCGCGGGTGGATGCAGTCGACGGGGCAGACGTCGACGCAGGCGGCCTGCTTGGTCCCGATGCACGTCTCGCCGATCACATGCGCCATGTCAGTCCTCTCGGGGCCGGGCTGCGCCCGGGATGTGGGCTTCGGGGGTCGTCGAACGCTACGCGTACACTTCCATGAAGATCCGCTTCGTGGGGCGCACCTGCTTGTGGATCATTTGCCGGCTCCACTTGCGGATGTCGGACAGCGCCTCCGAGTCGCACTCAAGATATTGCGAGAGCGCCTGGGCGTCGAGGTTCAGCGCGAGCTGCTGGAAGATGCCCAGCTCCATCCCCGCCACGCCGCAGATGTACAGCAGCGTCTTCTCGCTCTTGAGCACTGGCAGCAGGCGGTCGCGGTGGGTGCGGACGCGGTCCTGGATGTAGAGGGGGTCGTGGCCGTCGGCCTGCTTCTCTCGGCTGATCGCGGTGATGTAATGGAAGTTGGGCAGCGTCTGCTCCCACTGCAGGAAATCGCCGTGGTACAGCAGATCGGTCGAATAGGGGGCGCCCATGACCAGCCAGATCTGGCTCGTGCTCTTCTCGTGGATGAGGTCGAGCAGCATGCCGCGGAATGGCGCGATGCCCGTGCCCGTGGCGAAGAACACGTAGTCGTGATCGACACGCCCCACCGGCAGCAGGAACCGCTTGCCGTTGGGCCCGCTCACCCGCACCTTGTCGCCCGGGCGCCGGTCGCACAGGAAGTTCGACGACACGCCGGTGAACAGGGCGTGCGATTCCCAGTGCTCGTCCACCATGCGCTTCACGGTCGTCGCGATCACCGCGCCCTTGCCGTCCTCCCCGCGCGAGGGCGAGCAGATCGAGTACAGGCGCACCTTGTGGGGCTTGCCGTCCTTGTCCACGCCGTCGGCCAGCACGCCGATGGCCTGGCCCGGCAGGCACTGCCCGACCAGCGACGTTCCCGAGACGTCGATCTCGACGTGGCGCACGAACCCCGCCGCCTTCCGGGCCGTGCACAACTCGTTCCGCACGATCGTCGCCGTCGCCGGGTCCTTCGGCGTGTGGAGGTGCATTTTCACCTCGGGAAGCACAATCTCGGGGCCGGGGGCGGCTGCGCTCATGTCGTCGGCGCTCCAGTTATGGATCGGCCCGAAACGCCGACCGGGCTGCTCTCATGCGGTTCCCGGACGGGACGCCGGGGGGCTTCGCCCCGTTCCGGTGGGCGGGCCGCGCGGGCTCACGGTCTCAAAACCCCGGCTGTTGTCAACCCCTGCGGGCCCCGAAGCCCGCGCCGTCGGCGCCCCCGCGCCAGCCCCACCCGGGGAACTGACAAACCCCGGATGCGTATGTACCGGGGGCTATCCTGATGCAGGCTGGTGTGTGCCGCCGGAACGCGCCTCGGGCGTGGATCACCGGGCGGCAGGAGAACAACCGCGTCGGGCGACCTCAGGACGCCCGCCGCCTGGCGACGATCGGCCCACCGATCGCGCCGGAGAGAACCGCGCATGGGACGCCTCGGCTGGGCGACAATCCTCGGCTGCCTCCTCGGGGTGTTCCTCGTCGGGCTCATGATGCGCGGCTGCAACGCGGACGCCGGCGGACGCGTCGCCGTTGACAAAGCCTCGCTCGAGGGCGCCGGCGCCGAGATCGCCCCCGCGCCCGCCCCGTCGCTCACCGGCGAAGCCGCGCGCAAGAACGCGCCGGTGCGCCCCGCGCCCAAGAAGGTCGGCCCGCGCGACCGCATGTACGAGGAGCACCGCAAGCAGGCCAAAGCGTTCGAGGCCAAGCCCGCGGGCTCGACGACGACCACCAGCGCCGCCACATCGGCGCTTGCACGCAACCCGCGGGACCCCTCCGCGAACGCCGTCTTCCCGCGC
>CAYVSR010000321.1:0-4046 GCA_964453125.1 uncultured Phycisphaeraceae bacterium
TGCGCCGGGCGCTGGTTCCCTTCGTTGGGGTGTTTTCCCCGGGCCCTGGGTGGGGGTGGGTGGGCGAGCGCCGCGAGACCGGGAGAGGGGGCTCGGCCTGCAAGCGCCCACGCCCTTCTCCGCCTGGACCGACGCCTGCCCCCTCTCCGCCACCTGCCCCGAGTGCGGCCTGCGCTTCGAGTGGGCCGATCTCCTCGCCGAGTCCCGCCGCACCATCCCGTGGTTCTACGAGCACGCCCGCCGCTGGTGGGACATCCGCCGCGCGTGGAGCACGTACTTCCGCGCGCTGGCGCCCTGGTCGTACTGGCGCGAGGTCACGGTGACGCGCCGCTTGGTGGTGCGGCGCAACGTCTTGTGGCCGGTGGCGCTCGCTGTGAGCATGGTTGGAATCCTCACCTGTCTCGTGGTCAGCGTCACTGCGTTGGAGGTATCGAACGGCCGAATGCGCGGCGCCGGGGCAGGAGTCCCTGGCTTTTGGACGGCATTCGTCGCGTGGTTGCCGATCGCGTCGCTCCAGCTCGGCGGCGCCTTGACAAGGCCTTGGATCGGTTGGATCTGGCTAAACCCGGGACGCCAGCCCATGCTCGGCGGCGCAACGATCGCATTTCCTGCCGTCGCGTTGCTCGTCGTGGCTGTGGCGCCCTCCGAATGGCGGCGCGCGCGCGTCCGTTTCGGCCATCTCGCGCGAATCGGCGCCGCGCTCACGGCCCCCATGCTCGCGATCGGGCTTTCGCAGATATTGATCATCGCCGTGACCGTCACGGTCCAAGCAATCGGCAACTTGCTTTGGCCGGAGAGCACGATCACCGGTCGCGCGTTGCTTCGGCTCTACTATTCAGCGCCCCGCTTCGACTTCCTCTTCGCCGCCTGCATCCTCCTCCAGGCCGTCTCCCTCTACTTCGCCCTCCGCCGCTCCCTCCGCCTCGAGCGACCGTGGCCCCTCTGGTGCGCCGCGACCCTCGCCGGCGCCGCCGCGGCGGTCAACGCGTACTATTTCGCGTGGGTTCTTTCGATCCGCGGGTGAGCGGCGCCGTTGGCGCTCAGGGGAGGCCGGGCATGCGCGCAACACGACACGTCGGAACGCCGCGCCGATCGATCGACGCGCCAGGCGCCGCGAAGCGCCCCGTCAACCACCGCGCCTTCTCACTCATCGAACTCCTCGTGGTCGTCGCCACCGTCTCGCTCCTCACGGCGCTTGCGATCTATTCCCTCCGCGCCGCCAAGAGCGGCTCTCGCGACCTGCACGATCTCTCCAACATGCGCCTCACCATGGTCGATTTCGCGGCCTGGTCAGCCGATCACGACGCGTCGATGCCCAACGCCGGCCCGCCCGGATCGCAGGGTTCCGCGTGGTTCTACCGCGACCAGCCCGCCCACGTCGCCGAGGGGCTGTACCGATCGCAGACCACGATCTGGCCGCGTGTGCTCCACCACTGGATGGGAAAGGCCCAAGAGCGCTGGCAGAGCCCCGACGGCATGAACGATCCTCGAGGGCTCCTCGCCAACGTGACACTCGCCGGCCCAGAGTTCGCACCAACGTACTACCTCTACTCCTACACCATGCTCATCGAGCCAAGCGCGTGGACGTTCCCCGGCGCGGCGCTTACGCCCGAGACGCTGCCCGAGCGCTACCGATACATCGGAACGTCTCAGATCACCCACCCCGGCGCCAAGGGCGTGCTCCTCTTCCTGCACCGAGAGAGCCTCGGCGCCTGGCTCGTGGCCTTCGCCGACGGATCCTCTCGCGCCTGCAATCCCGCGACGGCCACGCCCGCCGCGGCGCCCCCCTTCGGCCCACCGGGCGCTCGCGGGCGCGCCGTGCTTTCCACGCTCGACGGCTGCCGCGGCGTGGACTTCTGATCGCGCCGTTGCGCCGGCAGTTCATCGCAGCAAAACGGCCTAGCGTCGCCCGCTCACCCCTCAGATCGACATCCCAAAGTTGCTCAGCACGATGTTCAGATCCGCGAAGTTCACCGCGCCGTCGAAGTTCACGTCCCCGCTCAACGAGCCCGCGCCGCCGCCGATCGCGCCCGTCTGGCCGAACTGCCCAAGCACGGTGTTGAGGTCCGCGAAGTTCACGCTGTCGCTCGCGTTCGTGTCGCCCGGGAGGATGGCCCGCGCCACGAAGCACCCCGAGCCGAGTTCAACGCCGAACTGACCCGGCGGGATCAGCGCCGCGCTGAACACCACGTCCCCGCGCGAGTTCATCCGCGGCGAGCCGCCGAAGCACGGGTCGCCGGGGTTGTTCTCGCTGATCTGCGCCGTCTGCCCGCCGTCGATCGTCACGAGGTCGTTCTGATGCGCCACCACGCGCAGCGCCGCGCCGTCGCCCACCCAGATCGCCCGCTGCCCGCCCGAGTCGAACGCCCGGAACGCCACCTGCCCGCGCTCGTTGATCGAGGGCGAGAAGAACTCGATGTTCCCCACCCCGTTCACCCCCTGGCGCGCGATCTCCACCGGCGGCCCGCCGTCGCTGATGTAGACCGCGCGGGTGTTCGCCGGGCTCACCAGCGTCGCGATGAACGCCACCACGCCGCCGTCGCTCAGCGCCACGCTGTTGTCGAACGAAGCGAAGTTCGAGAGCGGGTCGCCATCGCGGTCGCGCGCGATCAGCGTGCCCGAGACGCCCGCGTGAAACACGCGAATCTCGTCCGGCCGCTCGTTGCCCGTCTGGCCCAGGTCGCCGACGCGCGCCTTGCCCGCGATGTCCCCCTCGCTGTTGAACGAGGGCGTGAACAGGAACGAGAACGGCCCCGGAGGCGGCGGCGCCCCCACGGGCGACTCCGCCGCCAACTGCGTGAACGTCCCCGTCGGCGCCGGGTCGGGCGCCCAGGCGTAGAACCCCTGCGCGACGAGCCCGATCAGCGCACGCATCCCGATGCGCCCCGCGTCGTTGATCAGCGGCGAGCCGAAACTCGACAGCGACGCCGGGTTGATGGTCGAGATCTGCCGGTTCGCGCTGTTCGATGGCTCCACGACCCACACCCCGTTGCTCGCGCTCGTGAAGTCCAGCGCGAACGCCACGCGTCGCCCGTTGTTGATCGACGCGTCGCTCACGAACCCGTCCACCGGAGACGTGTACACGATCGAGCCGACGCCGTTCGCGCCGCGCCAGATGCCCTGCGTCCCCGTGCTCCCGATCACCGCGACCTTGAACGCCACCGTGACCGGCGACGAAGGCGAGAGCGGATCGGTGAGAACGGGCGTCGCGTTCGTGAAGAACGCGCTGTTGGGCAGGTTGAACGCGCCGGAGAAATTCGCCCGCGCCTGAATCTGCGTCCGCGCGCTGAGGTACACCGGCAACACCGCCGCGTGCGCTGCGCCCGCCCACACCGCCGCGCACGCCGCCGCCCCGGCCCGCCACGCCCGCGCCGCGCTCGTCTGATCGCTCATGTCGTCGCTCCTCTCACGCGCACCGCAGCGCGCCCTCGACCCATGCAAGATACGCCCGTTCCCCA
Organism: uncultured Phycisphaeraceae bacterium; assembly: GCA_964453125.1. Lineage (GTDB taxonomy): Bacteria > Planctomycetota > Phycisphaerae > Phycisphaerales > UBA1924 > CAYVSR01. The sequence continues at coordinate 3,459 of CAYVSR010000321.1, forward strand.
TCGCCGCCAACTGTTTTTCTGTACCCTGACCGCCCCCTTCCGCCTCCATCCAGCCCCGCCCGGAAAGCCCCATATGCCCCCAGACTCCGCCGCCGGCCCCACACGCATCGAATCGGACTCGATGGGCGAGATGCGCGTCCCGGCCGACGCGCTCTACGGCGCCTCCACCCAGCGCGCCGTTCTCAACTTCCCCATGTCCGGTCGACCCGTCCCCGGCGCCATCATCCGCGCGTACGCCCTCATCAAGTCCGCCTGCGCGAAGGTCAATCGCGACCTTCGCCTGCTCGACGAGCAGCGCGCCGGCGCCATCCTCGCCGCGTGCCGCACCATCGAGCAGGGCGAACTCCCCGGCCCGCAAGCCGGCAACGCGGACCCCTTCGCGTACCACTTCCCCATCGACGTCTTCCAGACCGGCTCGGGCACCTCGACCAACATGAACGTCAACGAGGTCGTCGCCAACCTCGTCTGCATCGCGCGCAAGGCGCCGATCGGGTCGTCCAAGAACGCCGACTACCTCAAGGCCGGCGGCGTGCACCCCAACGACCACGTCAACATGGGGCAGAGCAGCAACGACACATTCCCCACTGC
>CAYVSR010000322.1:0-4044 GCA_964453125.1 uncultured Phycisphaeraceae bacterium
TTGGGGTCATTAAGCTTCGAGATTGATACGGACATATCGGGTGTTGATGCGACATCTGCTCCGATCCAGACGCTCGCCCATCGACCGCTAGGGTTCTAGCCCGATCGCGCACACGCCTCATTTTGTCGTGCTGTTGCTCAGTTGGGATGCAGGTTCGACCACAGCGCTGCAGCCTCAAGGATCGATCCGACATCTCCTGCGTTCGTCAATCCGTCAAGATTGCAGTCTGACGGATCTCCAAGCCACGCTCCGAGGTCGCCCGCCGCGGTCACAGCGTCGTCTTCATTTAGATCGTACGCGACCAACAACTGCTCTTCGTCATCGCACTCCCATCTCAACGTCAAGCGGTACTCGACGCTTGCGTCGGGCCGCAGATCGCCCTGTCCGCCGCCGGCATTCGACGCGAACCTGCATTTCACTTTGCCTGTCTTATGTGTGAACCGGTATTCGTAATCCGGCACAAAATTTGACGAACGCTCAACCTTGATTCGGTTGCGAAGGTTCTGCGCGGTGTCAACAAGAGAAAACGTGTAGTAATTCGACGAATCTTCAATCTGTTCCCACGGTGTCCCACTGCCGACCGGTCGAGCTTGCACGAGAATTGGATCGGAGAGGAGCTCCACCGGTCCGTACAGTTGAATGTACGCGAGACTGAAACTCGATTCCGATGGATTGAGTTCATCGCAGGGCACGCCCCAATACTGCGGTCCGGGGTAAATCAGGTGAGTACCCTCGGTGGGGGTGCAGCCTGAAGGATGATCTGTATACCGCGCAAGCCCCACCGACCCGCCGCCAATCTGAGAGGGCGTCGATGAATACGCCGCGTCGTCCAAGATCACGCCTCCGCTCACAGGACCAACGCGAATCTGACCGGCCCACACCTCTCCTCCTTGGAGCACGGAGTTGAAGACAATCTGCCCCTTTAGGCCGTTCGCGGGGAGTGTGATCTCAGGGCCCGTAGCCACATCAAGAAAGGAACCATCCACTTGGATCGCCGGGAAGCTGGGAGCGATCACCGGGGTGTTCACGAGATCGCCGGTCAGGTCTATCTGCCCCTGCAAATCGCCAAGAATTCGCACCTGATCGAGGATTGATCTAGCCTCAATCTTCCCCTTAAGATGACCACCGCCTGAGAACCCGGTAAGCGTGGTACATTCAATTCGACCGACATCGCCGCGGTACGGTTGCGATTCGAGAATCCCGGGAAGTATGTCGGCAAAGATCACCCCCGCGGTAATTGACCCGATGTTCCCTCGAGTTCGAATCGTACCGACGTTGGGCGAATTGGGCTGGCCAATGGCCCCTCGAACGTCCAGACTCACAATGCTCGTGCCAATTCCAAGTACATGCATCTGTGCCAACATGTCGCCGCCGACGACCAGTCCGTCCACGTTGGCGTAAACGTAAGCCCCCAGTCCTACTCCTGAGATAGAATCGATCGCACCAAGGTTGCCGCTCAACTCAAGGTCAAGAACCTTCGTCACTCCAAGATTCTCAACCGCCCCGATGTGGGGCGCGCTTGCCGCCCCGCGAACCGTCACCTGCGCTGTTGGAAACTCGGCGATCTCTTCTGACAGTCGTCGCACATACGCGATCGGGATCGCGCCACTGATATCAAAGTTATACACAGCGTTTCCCGTTCCGCTAAACCGTTCCAGCGAAAGGTAGTCGAATCTGAGTCCGGATTGGTTAGCGGTCAGCAAGACCGTGTCGCCTGAGTTTGAGTAGACAAAGAGGTCGTACTCCCCCTTGGCGTTGGGTCCGGACGCAGTAATCGCACGAACGCCCGACACCGTGAAGGCTGGGTTCTGCGCGTTGGGATAATAGAAGGTGCTTTGCGCCCGCGCAATCGTGCAGATCGTCAGCAGGGCGAGAGTTACGAGGATCTGGGTGCGCATGATCTTGATCTCCGTGAGCAAATGGACAATGCCCCAAGGCAGAACGCAACCCCGGGTGGTAACGGAACGGAAGACGCGATGCGGAACCCGTACGTGCTGGCGATGCCGCTCGCATTGTGAAAGCCAATCCAATCGCGGGTGAAGTCCGATGACAGCACGCTCGTTCCCTTGAACGCACGACTGAAACCGTTCGTGTCCTCCAGCCACTCCGACTCGCCCCCCGATGCGTCCAGCATTCCCCACGGCCCGCCCGACCCCGGGTACGAACCCACATCGGGCTGATAGTTCATGAGGTTCTGGAATCGGATCGTCGCGCTCGTCTGCCCTCCCTGCGCTGGGTAGCCGGCGAGCAATGCCACGTCTTGTCCGCCCGGGTGCTGCCAGTAGCCGGGTTGTCCGAGGCCGTAGCGATTCGGGTCGAAGTAGACCGCTTTCACCCACTCGTCAAGGCTTGGTATCCAGAACCTCGCGCCAGCCGAGCGCGTGCGCTGATCGTTGATCGATCCGTCTGGATTCTGGGTAAATGTCGCCGTGTCGTACGCGCCCGACGCGAAATCGGCCGCGGTTGCGACGCCGGCCGGACGGGCGCCGTTGTGCAGCCAGTTCGCGTAGCGTGCCGCGTAGCGCCAGGCAACCTCGACTCCCCAGTGCACCGCGACGGGCGCCACCGTGTACGAGCTGCCGGACCGGATGATCCATGGGCCCGTGAATCCGATAGCGCCTTGATCGTTTGCCGGGACGAACGGCGCTGCTGCTCGGACGAAACCCAGCCAGTTGGAGTAGGTGACCTCGGTCGTGGAAATCCGGTAGTCGTAACCAACGTCCCCCCAGGAGACCGGCTCGGCTGCGGTAGCGGGCTGGCCCACCCACGGCGCGTTTCCCGCGTGTGTGATCGTCGCAAAGGTATGACCGTAGTTCGGGGGCGCTGCGGACGCGGCGACTGGGACCGAAATCACGCAGAAAAGGCTGCACCATTCAACGAGGGATCGGCGCGAGCCACTCCACGATCTGTAAACGGAAGCGCACGACATTACTCTCTCCTGCTACGGCGGATCCCCAGATCTGGTTCCCGGACCTTCACGCGTCGTCCCTGGTGCACTCACAACGTACACCACCAACAGAGGCGTTCAAGGGCAAATCCGCCTCTCGACGACTCAGAATTGGGCGATAACACAGGTCCGCGCACGTTCCATCGCCCAAAACTGTGTTGTGAAGAAATCTTCGGGTTCGGAGCGCCTCGACACCGCCAATTCACATCGGCCCCTTGCCCGGACGTCTCGCAAGCGACTCCTCACGAACGCCCCTCGATGGGCCCTCGACGCACCGTCGAAGCGGCCACGATCCATCTTCTCAAGCGCGGCCGACGTCCTCGCGCAGCGCCCATGAAAAAAAGCGGCCGCGTCATCCACGAGGGAAGCGCGGCCACCTTCCGGGGGGCTCCAATTTACCCCGGCCGCGGCGCGCGTCAATGGGTGGCGGCGACTCGGGCTTTGCGGGGCTTGCTCGCCTTTGTGGACCGACGCTCGGTTGGCGCCCCCGGCAGGCTCGCGTTCACCAACGCTGTGGCGCCCGCGTCGGGCCCGCCCACGACCGTGGGGATTGACCGCAGCTCGACCGCCAGCGCCGGGCGGCCCCGCTCGACGGTGATCCGCTGCACGCACCGGCGCAGCGCGGCCTGCCGCTCCTCCATGGAGCCCTCGGCGAGCAGGCCCGGCAGCGCCGCGATGAACGCGGCGGTCTCGCTCACCAAGGCCCCCACTTCCTTGCGGCTGAGGGCCGCGTGCTCAAGAGCGCGGAGATCTCGCTCCAGCGTCTCGCGTTCGGTCTCGATCTCGGCGAGGCGCTTGTCGACCGCCTCCTTGTTGGCCTTGGTGATGTTGTCGAGGAGATTGCGCACCGTGCGGTCCAGGCGTTCGAGCTCGATGGCGAGCCCGGCCTTGGCCTTGATCGCGCCCTCGCGCTCGACCCCGAAGACCCGCTCGAACTCTTCGAGGAGCGCCCGCCGTCCCTCTTCGCCCGCGTACCTGGCGTAGTACCCCGTCACGGCGGCGGTGACAACGGACTCGAGCGCGGCCTTGGGGATGGTGCCGCGGGTGCAGACGCTCCTGCCCCTGCGGATGTACCCGCCGCAGGCGTAGGCGAGTGA
>CAYVSR010000323.1:0-4034 GCA_964453125.1 uncultured Phycisphaeraceae bacterium
GTTCGCCCTCACGCCCCGCCATCAACGCAGACGCCCGCCGCCTGGACCGGCGCCTGGAGAAGCGCCGGGGGCGCCGCCGGCCGGAGCGGTCGGCGCGCCCGAAGGGACGCCGACCGGCGCGGCTCCTGGGGTCGCTCGATCGAAGCCAGCGGGCCGCCACGCCGCGGTGACCACTCGCGCCGCGCGCCGGGCGTCAAGCGCGAGGCGCCGGGCCTCATCCGCAAGGGGCGCCTCGACCCGAGCCGGCAGCGCGCGCACGCCCGCCTCGAGGCGCCGCTGCACGAGCAAGAGGCTCTCGGTGCTGGGCGAGGCGTCGGGCGCCGTGGGGTGAGCGTCCGCAAGGCCGCTCGCGCCGGGGTTCACCCGCGCCGGGGGGGTGCGGAGCGCCAGAACCGCCAGCGCCAACGCGATGCACGCCGCGCCGACCAACGTCCACGTCCCCAGCAGGGCGGCGCGCGGGCTCGCCGCGCGAGACGGCGCGCCCTCGTCGTTCAGGCGAGCCACGATCACGCGCCGAAGGCCCGGGGGCGTGGGCTCGGGCCGCGCCGCTTCGCGCAGCAGCGCGTCCACCCGGGCCAGCGATTCCGGCGACGCGTCGCCCCGGCCCGCAACCGCACGCGCGATCCGATCCGCAATTTTACTTCTCATCGCACACCTCCTGCCGCGGCGCCCACCGCGACCGGCGCCGCCTTCCGTTCAGACACGCCCCGGCGCGCCCTCGTCGTCTCCGATCCCTCCGGGGCGCCCGGCTCCGGCCCCAGGTTCGCCGCCAGCGCATCCCGCGCCCGGAACAGCGCCACACGCACGCCGATCTCCGTGCGCCCCGTGACCGTCGCGATCTCGCGCATCGAGAGGTCCTCCGCGTAGCGAAGCCAGAGCAGCGAGCGCTGCTCTTCCGTCAGCGTCCGCTGGGCGACCGCCCACACACGCCCGCGCTCGTCCATCGCCTCCACCGCCGCCGCCGGGCCCGGCGCGGGCGCCGACCTGGCTTCCTCCGCCGCCGCGAGCCGCTCGCGCATCCCGCGCCGCCCCTCGGCCCTCGCGCGCGTGGCGGCGAGCCTCGCGCCGATGGTGAATAGCCACGTCGAGAATCGCCACCGCGGGTCGTACCGGTCGATCCGCCGGAACGCGCGGAGGAACGTCTCTTGCGTCAGGTCCTCCGCGTCGGCGGCGCACGCGCACCGGCGGAGCAGGAAGTTGAACAGCCGCCCCTCGTAGCGCTCGACGAGCATCGTGAAGGGCGCAAGCGCCCCCCCGCGCGCGGCCAGCGCGAGTTCCTCGCCCGTCATCTCGCTCCACGACCGTTCCGTCACGCCGCCTCCGCGGGGGCCGGCGCCCCCGCACGCTCAGAGCGTCTTCTTGGTTCGCTTGTGCCCGTTGTCGCCCTCGTGGCCCCGGTCGTGATCATCGTGGTCATGATCGCCGTGATGATGCTTGATCGCCTTCTCCATCGCCTCGATGACCTTGGCGCTGGGGTACTTCCACTGCACGCGCATCGCCTTGCCCTGGGCCTCGGGCGCGATCCCCGCCGCGGCGTCCAGCAGCGGCTTCATGTCCGGCTCGTCGCCGACCATCATCCGCCCCATGGCAAGCAAGCCGGACACCACCTGCGTCATGTCCTTCGCGTCCTGTTCGGTCGCCGTCGACACCGTGAGATCGGCGTACACGTCGGCCCCGACCTCACCGATGTCGATCGTTCCCCCCTCGGCCATCTTCAGCATGTTCGCCGCCGGCTCGATGTCGAGGTCCTGAAGCATGTTGGTCGCGGCGCCGAAGACCATCGAGCCTGCCCTGGGGGTGAGCCCCTCGCCCCCGATGCGCTCGGCCTTGCCCTGCACCACCTTGAGCGCCCACAGCGCGTGCTCCTTCGTTTCCGCCGCGATGAGATAGCGACGGTTCGCGCCGGGCCCGGGCGACACGATCACCGACATCGGCCCGTCGTCGTCGTGGTCGACCGTGTACACGGTCATGCCCTCCACGATCTCGGTCTTCAACTCGCCGTGCTTCTCGGCCAGCTTTTTCGCCTGGGCCTCGATGTTCTCCGAGCCCACCACCACGGTGGTTACGTCGGCGTCTTCGTCCTCGCCCGGGTCGGCGCCGTAAACCGTGATGGAGAACAGGTCTTTCTCCGGGTCGATGCCGAACACCTCGAGTTCTTCCTCGATGTCGAGCATGTCCTTGTTTGCCAGCGCGTGCTTGCCGACGGCGGACGCCACCACGGCCTCCATGTCGATGTGCACGACCCACGCGGCGCCTTTGCCGACCACCTTCGCGTCGAACGGCGCCGCCGATGCTCGCACTCCCGCCGCGAGGCCGACCGCGCCCGCCAGGCAGGCGGCGCCGACGGAGAGACGAGCAGGAGAAACGCGCTTGATCACCGAGTTGAGCATGTCAGGAGCCTCGTCATCCCCCCAAGGGATGGGTTCTATCGGACCCGGGGAACACACCCGGGCCGCCGACCCCTTCTACCCCTCGTTGGGCCCGGCGTTACGCCGATTCCGCGCTACTCCCGGGCCGCGCCGGGGAACGAGACCGGGCTCCAGAACCCGTCCGCGTCCACCGCCCGGACCCCGAAGAAGTGGTGGTCCTTGCTCATGTCGATGGTCGCCTCGGTCCCGGCGCCCGCGTCGATCGCGCCCTCCCAGAAGGGGCTCGTCGTGCGCCGCCACACGATCGCGTAGCGAGCCACCCGGTCCTCCGGGCGCGCGGCCTCCCAGCGCAGCGTCGTGGCGCTCTGCAGTTTCGCGGTGACGATCCGCGCGTTGCGCGGCGCCTCCGGGGCGCTCGCCAGGTGCGCGATCGCCGCCGCGTTCACCCGCGTCACGCCCGCGAGATACTCCGCGTTCACGAACTGCGGCAGGTCGCCGAACTGCACGTCCACCTCCGACCCGTCCGGGCGCTTCGACGTCTCGACGCGCACGTTCTGGTGCTGGCGGTCGTAGTCCTCGTGCATCGCCGTGAAACGCACGGCCGAGGCGTACCCGTGCTCGATGAACGCCGTGTGGTCGCCGCCGCGCAGGAAGCGGTCGTTTCGCTGCACCATCATGGGCTGCACCGGCAGGGCGTGCCGGGCGGCGATCTCGAGCACGTAGCGGGCCAGGGTGCGCGCCGGGCCATCGTTCTCGGCGCCCATCGAGTGGATGGACCGCAGCTGGGCCTCGCGCGCCGGGTCCTTGCCCGCGCCGCTGGTGGCCGTGCTCGCGCTGGTCGCGCCCTGCGCCCCGGGGCCCTCGGGGATGGGCGCCGCCGGGTTCGGCAGCCCCTCGCAGAAGACGCGCACCGTGCGCAGCGCCTCGTCGATCTGGGCGCGCGTCGGGCCGTCGCCCAGCGCCCCCGTGAGCGCCGCGCCCCCGCGCGGGTCGAGGTGCCCCAGCGGGTCGCCCACGATGTCGTTGTTCAGGTCCGCGCGGATGTCGAGCCCCGCCTTGCGCGCCGCGGCGGCGTGCAGCCTCGCCCCGTACAGCCCCTGCTCCTCGCCGGCGGTCGCCATCAGCACGATCGTCGCGGGGAATCGGCGGCTCGAGAGCACGCGCGCCGTCTCAAGCAGCACGCTCACGCCGCTGGCGTTGTCGTTCGCGCCCGGCGCGTCGCACACGGGGTCCACGAAGTCCGAGCAGATGGTGTCGTAGTGGGCGGTCATGTAGTAGAGCCGGTCGCGCCTCGCGGGGTCGCTTCCGGGGATCTCGCACATCACGTTCACGATCTCGACCTCGCGCGTGATGCGCCGCCCGTCGGGCGCCTGCGTGTGCCGGTCGAACCACACGCGGATCGCGTCCGGCCCGCTCGCGGGGCGCCCGCTCGCCGCCGCGATGCGCTCGAATTCCGCCTTGATCCACTCGCGCGCCGCGCCGATGCCCCGCGTGGCCGACGCCGTGTCGCTCAGCGTGTGGCGCGTGCCGAACGCCGAGAGCAGGTCCACGTCCTGGCGCACCCGCGCCGCGGAGGCCGACCGCACCGCGCCGTCGATGTCGCGGACCCGGGCGCTCTCGCCCGTCGCCGGCGCCCCGCCAAGCCCGGCGGACGATCGGTCCTGC
>CAYVSR010000324.1:0-4026 GCA_964453125.1 uncultured Phycisphaeraceae bacterium
GCGAAGTCGCGGGGCTGGTGGTTGGCACGGGCGTCTCGGGTGCGCGCGGCTCGGCCGCTTGGGTGACGCTGGCTCCGTCCGGCGCCGTGGGGAACCGCCGTCAGTACGCGTCGCGCACGAACTTGCGCTGCTTGAGGGGCGCGCTGTCGTCGTACGCGCCCTTCATGGAGCGCTTGGGAAGTTTCACCTTCTCGCGCTTGACCTTCTTGTGCGGGATCGAGTCGAGCACGTGCCGGATGCAGTTCAGGCGGGCCCGCTTCTTGTCGTCCGAGCGAAGCACGTGCCACGGCGCGTGCGCCGTGTCCGTGGCTTCCAGCATCGCGTCGCGCGCCCGCGAGTATTCGAACCACTTGCTGCGCGAGGGCAGGTCCATCGGGCTCAGTTTCCACTGGCGCACCGGGTCGTCGATCCGCGCCTCGAATCGCCGCTTCTGCTCCTTGTCGCTCACCTCAAGCCACACCTTGATCAGCAGGATCCCCCCGTCCACGATGTATTTCTCCACCACCGGGCACAGCTCGAGGAACCGCTCGTACTGCTCCTTGGTGCAGAAGCCCATCACCCGCTCGACCCCCGCGCGGTTGTACCACGAGCGATCGAAGATCACGATCTCCCCCGCCGCCGGGAAGTGCTGCATGTACCGCTGGATGTACATCTGCGATTTCTCACGGTCCGACGGCGCCGGCAGCGCCACCAGCCGGAAGACGCGCGGGCTCACCCGCTCGGTCATCGCCTTGATCACGCCCCCCTTGCCCGCCGCGTCGCGCCCCTCGAACACGATGATGACCCGCAAGCCCTTGTGCTTCACCCACTCCTGCAGCGCGCACAACTCGCCCTGCAGCGTGCGAAGCTCGCGTTCGTAGTCCTTGCGACCCAGGCGATCGTCGTCGCCCTTCTTCTTGCCCTTGGTCTTGGCGGGCTTGGGCATGCGTGCGCTCCTCGCCACCGGAAGAGCCATCGTACGTCGCGCCGCCCCGGCCCGCGCCCGCGAGCCCGCACACCCCGCGCACGCGCCCCGCGCGCCCCGATAACCCCTCCCGCCCGCCAAACCCGGCGCGCCGCCCGGCCGATCCACAGGGATACACTTCCCCCGCGCGCTTCCGCGCCCCACAGAAAGGACACCGCGGTGAGCGACCACGCCCAGTCCAACTCCGACAGCCTCCCCTACTTCGACGAGTACCTCACCGCCGTGCTCAAGCCGCGCGTCGAACGCATCCTCGCGCGCGAGCAGGACGAGTGGAACCACCTCGTCTGGAAGGCCCTCATCAAGACCATCCTCGCCGAGCAGCGCCCCGGCTCGCCCATCACGGCCGAGAACCTCGAGCGCCTCCTCCGCGACAACCTCGGCCTGCAGATCCAGGCCCGCGTCGAAACCTCCTTCGCGGGCGAGCCCGCCGGCGACGGCCAGTCGTACGCGCAGCCGCAGGGCGCCGCCCAGGGGAACGACTCGCGCCCCGAGTCCGACGACGTCATCACCCGCCGGCAGATGTCCCCGCTGGTGCGCGCCGTCGCCGGCCCGCGCCGCGGCTGATCAGCCCTCCGCGCCGCTCGCCTCGCCCGTCCCCGCCTCGACCGGGCGCTCGGTGGCGCCGTCACCATCCGCCTTCGGCGGCGCGGTCGGCGCGATCGTGCCGGTGTACGCCGGGCGCATCACCTCGCTCGCCGCCGGGTCCGTCGTGTCCCACCCGCCGCCGAGCGCCTTGTACAGCGCGATCACATTGGCCGCGACCGCCCGGTCGGACTGCGCCAGGTCGTCCTCCGCCGTCAGCGCCGCGCGTTGCGAGTCGAGCACGTTCAGGTAGTCCGTCAGCCCGCGCGTGTACAACTCGTTCGAGATGGCCAGCGCGCCGCGCGACGCCTCCAACGCCCGAGACAGCGACTCGCGCCGCACCTGCTCGCGCGAGTACGCCACCAGGGCGTTCTCAACCTCTTCGAGCGCCGTCAGGATCGTCGTCTCGAACGCCGCGATCGCCGCCTCGGCCCGCGCGTCCTGCACCCTGATGTTCGACCGGATCCGCCCGCCGTCGAACACGTTCCAGCGCACCGCCGGCCCGATCGACCAGAACCGGCTGGACGAATCCACCAGGTCTCCCGCCTGGTCGCTCGCGAACCCGAACGTGCCCGTGATCGAGAACCGCGGGAACAGGTCCGCCGTCGCCACGCCGATCTCCGCCGTCGCAGCGGCAAGGTCCCGCTCCGCGCGACGGATGTCCGGCCTGCGCTGCAGCAGCCCCGAGGGCATGCCCACCGCGACCTCTGGCGGACGGGTCGGGATCGGCGCGACCTCGCGCAGCTCCGCCAGCAGGTCGCCCGGGGGGCGCCCCAGCAGCGTGCCGAGCCGATGGATCGCCGCCCGCTCGCCCGTCTCCAGCAAGGGCAGCTGCGCCTCCGTCGTCGCCGCCAGCGACTCGGCCTGCTTCACGTCCAGCTCGCTGGTCAGGCCCGCGTCGAACCGCGTGCGTGAGAGCGCCACGCCCTCGCGCTGCGTGCGCAGGTTGTCCGCCGTCAGCGCCTTGCGCCGCTGGAACGTCCGCACCTCCACGTAGTTCCTCGCCACCTCCGACAGCAACGACACCAGCACGTCGCGCCGGTTCTCGATCGCGCTGCCCACGCGCGCGTCCGCCGCCTCCACCCCGCGACGCACCCGCCCGAACACGTCGATCTCCCACACCGCGTCGAACCCCGCCTGGTACAGGTCGCCCTCCAGGTCCTGCCCCGGGAATGACTGCAGCGTCCCGCTCTGGCGCGCACGCTCGTACCCGCCCACCGCGTCGACCTGCGGCAGGCCGTCCGCCGCCACCACGCCGCGCTGCGCCCGCGCCTCGCGCACCCGCGCCTCCGCGATGCGCAGGTCCAGGTTCCCCTCGATCGCCCGCGCCACCAGCGAGTCCAGCGTCGCGTCGCCGAAGATCACCCACCACCGCGCCAGCGTTGCAGGGTCCGGCTCGTTCGTGCTCGTGCCCCCGTCCCCCGCCTCGACGAACGCAGGCGGCATGACCGCCTTGGGCGCCTCGTAGTTCGGCCCCACCGCGCAGCCCGAGAGCCACGCCCCCGCCAGGACGCCCGCCGACCACACCAGCCCGACCGTTGTGCTTCGCGTTCTCACGGTGATCCTGTTCCTCTCGGGCGCCCGGCCCCCACTGAGCGTACACCGTTTCACTGACGCAGCCCGCCCGGAAGAGTCGGCGAGACCTGCGTCGCGTTCCCCACCGGCTGCGCTTCGATGAACACGTCCATCTGCTGCCCCACGTACACCGGCAGGTCCCCGCGCTCGAACGAGTAGATCGCCTGCAGCACCCGGGTGTCCACCCGCTCCACGCTCGCCCCCGTGAGCGATCGCTTGGGGATCACGTACGGCTCGATCCGCTCGAACCGCAGGTCCGTCTTCAGGCTGTTGTTGCCGCGCACGTACGCCACCGCCGGCGCGCCCGGCGCGATCCTCCACGCGTCGTTCTCATCGATATCCACCCGCACGTGCAGCCGGCTGATGTCGCCCAGCAGGATCAGCGGGTCCGCCACCACGCCCGCCGGGGCGTACTCGCCCGCGCGGATCTTCACCTGCAGCGCCACACCGTCCACGGGCGCACGCACCGTCCGCCGCTCGATCGCCACCCGCGCCGCCTCCACCTCCGACTGCGCCGACTCCACCGCCGCCCGCGCCTCGGCCACCTCCGGCCCGAACGCCCCGGCGCGCAGCAGCGCCAGCTGCGACTTCGCCTGCAGCAGGCGCGTCTCCGCCACCCGCGCCGCGAACCGGCGCCGGCTCAGGTCCTCCTCGCTCCGCGCCCGCTTGTCCTCCACCCGCTCCATCATCTCCAGCAGGTTTACCGCGTCCGCCAGCGACGCCTCCGCCTCCGACACCCGCGCCTCCGCCGGCGGGATCTCCTCCACCCGTGGCAGCGCCTCCAGGCGCTCGAGCGCCCGCTCCTTCACCCGCAGCGCCGCCTCGCGCACCAGCAGGTCCGCGCGCAGCGCCCGATCGTCCACCGTGAACAGCGCGTCCCCCTTCTTCACCGCATCCCCCGGGCG
>CAYVSR010000325.1:0-3973 GCA_964453125.1 uncultured Phycisphaeraceae bacterium
CCCGCGCGCCCCGCCCGGCGCCCCGCGCCGAACGCCGGGGAGCCCCCGCTACACTCGCCCCGAACACCGCCCGCGCGCCCGGCGCCGCGGGCCCCCAGGAGACCCCCGCGTGGCCGAGCCGAAGCCCATGATCACCTTCGAGGAGTTCGCCAAGGTCGACCTCCGCGTCGCCCGCGTCGTCGCCGCCGAGAACCACCCCAACGCCGACAAGCTCCTCAAGCTCCAGCTCGACGACGGCTCGGGCACCCCACGCCAGATCTGCGCCGGCATCCGCGCCCAGTACACCCCCGAGCAGATGGTCGGCCGCCTCATCATCATCGTCGCCAACCTCGCCCCGCGGGTCATCCGGGGCGAAGAGTCCCGCGGCATGCTCCTCGCCGCCTCCGACGCCCCCAAGACCGACGACCCCGCCGCCGTCCGCAACGTCATCGTCCTCCGCCCCGACGCCGACATCATGCCCGGCGCGGTGGTGAGCTAGGCCTAGAATCCCACATGGCCAAGAAGAAGTCCTCCTCCCGCCGCCTGCCCGTCGTGCTCGAACGCGACGAAGACGGTGTGTACATCGTCTCCGTCCCGACGCTCGTGGGCTGCCGCTCGTACGGCCGCACCATGGACGAGGCGCTCAAGAACATCTCCGAGGCCGCCGCGCTCTGCCTCGCCGACACTCCCAAGAGCGTTCGGCCTGATTTCGTCGGCGTCTTCGATATCGAGATTGCGGCGTGAGCAAGACCCCGGCGGTGAACGCGCGCCAACTGATGGCCGCGCTCCGTCGGCTGGGGTTCGAAGAGACCCGTTCCAAGGGCTCGCACCGCCGGTTTGAGCACGCGGACGGCCGAAAGACCACCGTGCCCGTCCACCGCGGGCGCGACATCCCGCGAGGCCTCCTGCGCCAGATCGTCACGATCGACGTCGGATGCTCGATGGAAGAGTTCCTTCGCCATCTTTAGCCCCCCGCTCACCTCTCCACCGGCAACCGGTCCTCGTTGGCGTACTGCGTCCACGCGCCCTCGAAGAGGCGCACGTTCTGGTGGCCCAGTTCGCGCGTGAGGTACATGTAGATCAGCGTCGCCTCGCGCCCCGTGCCGCAGTAGACGACCACGTTTCGCTCCGGCGTCACCCCCGCGCTCGCGAAGATCCGCTCGATCTCCGCACGCGGGCGCAGGCGGCTCGTGTTCTCCTCCGTCGTCAGCCGCTTCCAGAACACGTTCACGGCGCCCGGGATATGCCCGTTTCGGCGCCACACGCTCGTCTTCCCCTCGTACTGCTCGGGCGGGCGGGCATCGACGAACAGCACGTCGCCGGACGTCAGCCCCGCCTCCACATCGGCCAGCGTCGCCGCGCAGTAGACGTTGTCGATCGCGTCGAAGGCCGGCGTCGCGGGCTTCGCGGGCGCGGCAGGCGCGGCCGCTGAACCGCTCGGCGCGCCGCTGGACGCGCTCGCCGGCGGCGCGCTCGAAGCGCTCGTCGGCGCCGGAGCCACGGTCGGGTAATCCTGCGTCAGCAGCCCCGCTTCCTTCACGCTCGCCACGCCGCCGTCGAGCAGGCTGGTGTTGATGTGCCCGAGTTTCTCGAGGGCGTACATCGCCATCGTCGCGCTGAGGATGTCCCCGCCATCGGCGTACACCACCACGCGCTGGCTCGGCGTCGCGCCCGCCAGGGCGAAGATCTCCGCCATGCGCTCCATCGACCGGAACTGCACCGGCACGCCGGCGCTCGGCCCGCGCAGCGCGTGGGCGTCGAGGTGCGTCGCGCCCTTCGCGTGCCCCTCGAAGTAACTGATGTAATTCGGGCGCACGTCCAGCACGCGCACGTTCTTCTCGGCGCCGTGCTCGGCGAGCCATGCGCCGTCCACGAGCCACCCCGGCGCACGCTCGACCTCCTCGTCCGTCAGCCGATACTCCACCCTGCGCCCGACCAGCGCGCCGATGTTGTCGACGCCCAGCCCCATCTCGCGCCCCTCCGCCAGCGCCTGCTCGAGCGTCAGCCCGCCGAACTTCGCGCGGTGCGCCGCCCACGCCGTGGTCGCGCGGAACCCCACCGTGCAGTGCAGCAGCACGTTCCCATCGAACTTCCTCATCGCCGCATCGATCCGCTCGAGCGTCTCGGGCGTGTAGTGCCAACTCGTCCCCAAGGGAACCTGCACGAACTCCATCCCCAGGCTCCGCACCAGCGCCGGCTCGTCGAACGGCACGGCCTTGCGGTCGGCCAGTTCGCGGTCCGAGCGCAGACAGATGACGGCCTTCACGCCCTTCGCCGCGAGCGCCCGCAGCGACTCCTCCGTCGGCTGCCCCGCAACCACCGTCGGCCCGACCGCCCACGCCGAGCCCGCGATCACGCCGAAGTCGGCCAACTCCACGGGCCCCGGCGCCGCGGGCGGCGCGTCGCCACTCGCCGCTCGCGCCGTCGCGCAGGCGTTCGCCAACACGACCACACCGACCGACAACACGATTCGTGCACACTGCCGCATGGGGCGCTCCTGCGAGGGACGAGGGACCGCGACGTCCCGCACCTGACGCCCCACCGCCCCACCGGTTCCGGCCCCCATCGATTTGCCCCAAGCCGCGGCACGCGCGCCTCGCCGCGAGCGCCCAGTCCCCATCGCCTAATGCCGGCTTCCCCCGATCCGCACCCGCGTCCCGGATTTCTTCCCCGGCACAGGATCCCCCGTCCCCGGCGGCAGCGGCCCGGGATTCCCACCCGTCCCCGGCCCTGACCCCGGACCCGGCCCCGAACTCCAATCGATCGCCGACCCCGGGCCGAACGACGAGATCGGCGCGTTCCGGAAGTCGTCCTGCGGGATCGACCCCACGTGCCCCGAGCCGTGGGACCCCGACGAGCACCCCGCCACAACGAGAACCGCCACCGCGCTCCCCAGCGAGAGCGCGATGGCGGGATTGTTCAGTCGCTCTTTCCGTTGCATCCCGAACGATAGGCGTCAGGCGCGCCGACGACGCGCGCCCACCAGGCCCAGCGCCGCCATGGCGACGGCCGCGCCGGCGGGCGACGGCACGACCACGTTCACGCCGAAGCCGGTGTCCCCGCCCAGTGGGTGACTCGCGCCCGCGAGCCCGTTCCTCAGCTGGATCAGCGTACCGCCGGTGTACGGCGCATCGGTGAAGGCCACGGTGTAGGGCGAGTTGCCCACCGTGCCCTGCGCCACCGTCAGCGTGAACGCGTACATCTGCCCGGCGATGATCGAGACCGTCGGCCCCGAGTACGCGAACGTGTACGCCGCGCCGAACCCGCCCGGCGTGATCACCGACGCCGCAACGTCGATCCCGCCCAGGGAGGCGCCCGACAGAAAGCCGCCGATGGTCGCGTTGAAGAAGTCGATCCGCAGCGGCGTCTGATCCAGCGGCGGCGTGATCGAGTGCGCGATCAGGTCGATCGTCAGGCTCTCCAGCGCCCCGCTCACGGCCGCCGTGAACGACTGCCCCACGCCCGAATTCGGAAGCCCGCCCTGCGGCACGGAGACCCCGATGCTCGCGCCGCCGATGAACGAGCCCGGATGAAACTCCGCCGTGACCGCCGCCTGCGCGGCGCCCGCGAACAACGCGACCGCGCCTGCCGCGACCAGCGAGACCATCGACACGGACGCGCGCTTGCCAAGAGCCATCGAGATCTCCTCCACGAGTTGGCGCCCGCCGCGCAGGGCAACCGACGCCGCGCCCGAGAATCGGGCGCACGGCGCGACGCGCGAGCGCGATGGACGGCGTTCTCTCCGCGCCGGGCGAATGGACCCGGACGCCACCTGTGTGCGGGGGCAATGTACCGGTGGGCAGGATGGGAATCAACAACATCGCCGGAAGATCGCCGGGCGAGGCGGGGTGCACGCGCCCCGGGTTCGCGCGCGGCGGCGGTGGTGGCGCGGGCGCACACGGCGCTGAAGCGGCGTTGTGCGGGATGAGATAGGCGTCGTCGAAGTCGTCCGCATCGGCGCGATCGTCGGGATGGTCGGGCGGCGCGGGCGGGG
>CAYVSR010000326.1:0-3971 GCA_964453125.1 uncultured Phycisphaeraceae bacterium
GGGGGTGGAACGGGCCGTCGGGCGTGGCGATCGGGCGACACTGGGCGATCACCGCGAAGCACAACAAGGGCTCGGTCGGGCAGTCGTTCCGGATGGACGACCGCGACTACGCGGTGGACGCGATCTTCCGCCACCCCGGCGCCGACCTCATGCTCGTCCGCACGCGCGAGGAGATGAGCGGGTGGGTCCCCATCACGCGCGGCGTGAGCGTGGGCCAGCGCGTGCTGATGGCGGGCATGGGTCGCACCGCCGGCGCGAGCATGCCCGGCGCGGGCTACGACTGGACGGGTCGGTATTCCGAGACGTGGGGCGAAAACGCCATCGAGTGGACCGGGCGAAACCAGTTCGCGATGCGCTACGACGTCAACCGCGCCGCGATGACCCGCGAGGCAGGCTTCGCGATGAACGACTCGGGCGGCGGCGTGTTCACGCTGCTGCCCGACGGCTCGCTCTCGCTGGCGGGCGTGGCGTTCCAGGTCTCGCGCCTCGGTTACACGGGCGCCGGCACGTGGTCGTACGCGATCGACCTGCGGAACTACTTCGGGTGGATCTCATCGCTGGTGGGCGACGACGCGTTGCGCCCGCTCGCGGTGGGCGACGAGGCGACGGGCTGGGCCCAGATCCCCGCGCCGGCGACGGGCGGGATGATGCTGGCGCTGGTCGGGGCGTGCGGGGCGATGCGCCGGCGGAGGTAGGCTCGCGTCACTCCCCCGGGATGTACGAGATCACGCCCTCCCAAGGGCTGCTCGCGCTCGCGTAACGCTTCATGGGAATCCGACCGCTCGCGTGCGAGAGCCGCCCCGATTCGCAGGCCAGGCGCATCGCGCGGGCCATCGTGACCGCGTCCTTCGCGTGGGCGATGCCCGTGTTGAGCAGCACGCCATCGGCGCCCAGTTCCATGGCGATGGTCACGTCGCTGGCGCCGCCGACGCCGGCGTCCACGATCACCGGGTACGCGGGGTCCGAGCCTTTGAGCAGCTCGAGGCACAGCGAGATGTTCAGCGGGTTGAGCACGCCCTGGCCCGAGCCGATGGGCGAGCCGGCGGGCATCACGCTGGTGGCGCCCGCCTCTTTGAGACGCAGCGCCGCGATCGGGTCGTCGCTGGTGTAGCAGAGGACCTCGAACCCATCCGCCACGAGCGTGCGGCACGCCTCGAGCGTTCCCGCAGGGTCGGGCAGCAGCGTTTTCTTGTCGCCCAGCACTTCGAGTTTCACCCACGAGGCGCCGGGGTTGCCCAGCTGGTCGAGCAGTTCACGCCCGAGGCGGGCGACTCGCACCGCGTCGTCGGCGCTGAAGCAGCCGGCGGTGTTGGGCAGGATGGTGTACCGCCCGGTGTCAAGGTGATCGAGCAGCGATTCGCCGCGCTCATTGACGAGTCGCTCTCGGCGCACCGCGACGGTGACCACGTCGGCGCCGCTGGCGTCGAGGGCGGCGCGCATGGTGGCGAAGTCGCGGTACTTGCCGGTGCCCACGATGAGGCGGCTGGCGAGGGTGCGCGTGCCGATGCGTAGCGGCGCCCCGGCCGTTGCGGCGGTTGACCCGCCGGCGCCGTCCGAGGCGAATCCCGGGCGTCGGTCCGCTGGCTTGGGCTCCATGTTCATGGGGAACGCCACGCCTCAGCCCCCGCCCACGAGCGTGACGATCTCGATCTCGTCGCCATCGCGGAGTTCGGTGGTCGGCCACTCGCGCCGGGGGGCGAGGCGCCGGTTGATCTCGACGGCGCAGGCGCCCGAAGGGCAGGGGCGCGAGGCGACCAAGTCGGCCACCGTGAGGCGACCCGCCTTCGATTCCGTCATCTCGCCGTTGATCTTGAGCATCACGCCTCCAGTATACGCCGGGGCGCAACGGCGCCGCCCCGCGCCGACTACCATCTGACGCCATGCGATGGGTGATCGCCGGAGCGTTGACGGGCCTCGCCGCCGTGCTGGTTGGCGTCGCGGTCATGTTCACGCACGAGCGGCCCGGCGCGAAGCGTGTCTACGCGGCGGACACGCCCGATGCGCTTGTGGCGTCGGTCTTCGAGGCGATCGAGCGCGGCGAGCCGGACCGGCTGAGCGATCTCATCTACGCGCCCACCCCCGAGTTCCGCGCCGTGCTCGACCGGCTCGGGCGGTTCCTCGGCTCGACCCGCGACCTGGCGCTGGCGCTCAACGAGCGATTCCCCGACGACGTCGCGAGGCTGAAGGAAGAAACCGCGCGCGGCGGAGGAGCCGGGCTCGGGTCCATCCTCGGCGCGGCGGCGGGCGGCGCCAGTGTTCGCGCCGGCCCGGGGGCGCGCAACGCCGGGCAGAACCTCGGCCAGCAGGCGGCGCTCCAGTCGCTGCTCGCCGACCCGTTCGGCTGGGCCGACGGCATGAAGGACCGCGTATCGGCGGTCGTGATCGCGGACGATCTCGCTGCGGTGCAGGTGGACGGCAAGCCCGCGCTGGGCGGCTTGGGCCTGACGCTGCGCCGATCCGAGGGGCGCTGGTGGGTGGACCTGCCCCTCCAACTGCCGATGGTCCAGAAGTACGTCCCCAAGACGCCGGAAGAGCACCAGGTGCTGGGGTCGATGATCCGGGTCATCGACAACGCCGTCGTGGACCTGACCAAGGACGTGCGCGAGGGCAAGTGCCGCACGATGAAGGACGCCGCCGGGCTGGCCGGCGAGAAGGCGTTCCCGCCGCTGGTGATGTGCGTGATCGCGTACGACCGGGCGATGAAGGCCCGGGAAGCGGGCGTTGGGGGAGCGGCCGGGGGCGGGTGAGCCCCGGGTCGAGGACAGGCTGGCGATCGCGCCGCCGCGCATCGGCGACCGCAACCGGCCGCGCGGCCTCGACGGCGGTACGATGCCCGGACGCGGGCGTAGCTCAATGGCAGAGCGTCAGCCTTCCAAGCTGAATGTTGCCGGTTCGACCCCGGTCGCCCGCTTTCTGACAGTTTCTGCTCGCGCGGGGCGATCCGAACGATCTCTCGACCGTGCCGCAGCCCGATGGTTGTCGGTTCGAGCGGCTCGCGCCGGCGGGACTGAAACCGGGTCGGCCCTTGCCGAGGAAATGCAAAACTTTTAACCCCGGTTTCATCGCTCCTCGCGAGGGCGATCGCCAGATTACCGCCCGTGACCCGGACGCCTGAATCCCGGGTTCAGCGCAGTTCCTTGGAGGAGAAGGAACTGTGCTGCTTGGGTTCGTTCTGCCTTGTCGTCACGCATGCGCCGCGCCGTCATCGGACGCACGAGTCCGCTAAACGCTCACGGCAGTCCTCAGCCACCATAGAACGGGAGCATTCTGTATGACTGCGCTCAACGACCGCCTCAGCGGCGTGGAAGTCGTGGCACACGACGCGGAACTCGCGGGGCTCCTCACCGCCCTCACCGCGCTCCGAGACGGGGATACCTCCGTCCGCCTGCCCGTCGAGTGGACGGGCGTGCCGGGCAAGGTGGCCGACGCCTTCAACGAGATCGCCGAGCTGCACGAGCGCATGGCGGAGGAACTCGTGCTCCTCAGCCAGACAGTGGGCAAGGAGGGCAGGCTGGGTCAGCGCGGCGCCCTCCCCAACGCGCGCGGGTCGTGGCGCCAGTCCATCAACGCGGTGAACGACCTGATCGCGAACCTCGTGCACCCGATCTCGGAGACGGCGCGTGTGATCGGCGCCGTGGCCCAGGGCGACCTCTCGCAGACCATGGCGCTCGAGATTGAGGATCGCCCGCTCAAGGGCGAGTTCCTCCGCACGGCGAAGACCATCAACAAGATGGTGCAGCAGCTGGGCACGTTCGCGGCGGAAGTGACGCGCGTGGCGCGCGAGGTGGGCACCGAGGGCAAGCTGGGCGGGCAGGCGAAGGTGAAGGGCGTCGCGGGCACGTGGAAGGACCTCACCGACTCGGTGAACTCCATGGCCGGCAATCTGACGGCCCAGGTGCGCAACATCGCCGAGGTGACCACCGCCGTGGCCAACGGCGACCTCTCGAAGAAGATCACCGTGGACGTGAAGG
>CAYVSR010000327.1:0-3958 GCA_964453125.1 uncultured Phycisphaeraceae bacterium
GGTCGCCCGGCTCGATCTCGCTCCACTTGCCGACGACCATCACGGCCATGTTCTCCGGCGTGAGGTACTTCTTGGCCACTCGGTTCACGTCGTCCGCCGTGACGGCGGTGACCTTCTCACGGAACGACTTCCAGTAGTTCGGGTCGCGACCCGTCCACTCGTCGTTGATGAACACGTTGAGCATCGCGGGCTTGCTCTCGAACGTGCGCGGGAAGGTTTCGATGGCGCCCTTCTTGGCGGTGTCAAGCTCGGCGTCCGTCACCTTCGCGTCGCGGATCTTGGCGATCTCCTCGAAGATGATCTTGGTGGCCAGCGCGCACGTGCGGTTCTTCGAGTCGAACGACGCCGCGAACGAGCCGGGGTAGTACACGGGGAACGAGAACCGCGAGCCCGCGCGGTACGCGAGGCCCTCGTCGGAGCGGACGCGGTTGGTGATGCGGCTGGTGAACCCGCCGCCGCCGAGCACGTCGTTCATCATCGAGACCGCGAAGAAGTCGGGATCGTCGCGCTTGAGGCCGCGGATGCCGATGTTGACCTTGCCCTGGGGGATGTCCTTCTCGACGTGGTAGAGGCCGGCCTTGAGCGCCGCGGTCGGGGCCGGCGGGTCGGGCATCTTCTCGCCCTTGGCCCAGCCCTCGAACGCCTTGTCGAGCATGGCCGTCATCGCCGCCGGCTCGAAGTCGCCGGTGACGCCGATGATCAGGTTGCCCGGCTGAAACACGCGCTGCGCGAACGCCCGCATGTCGCTGGACGTCACCGACTCAAGAGACGCCTTCGTCGGCTGGCGCGCCTCGAAGTGCTCGCGCCCGAACAGCAGCGCCGACCACTCGCGACCCATGATCGGGTTCGCGTCGTCGTTCCGCTGCTTCATCCCCTCGAGCTGCTCGCCCAGGTAGACCTTGATCTTGTCCTCCTGGAAGCCCGGGTTCTTGAGCATGTCCATGAACAGCCCGAACGCCTCGGGCAGGTTCGACTTCAGGCAGTTGAGCGACGCCGACGAGAAGATCGGCCCCGCGCTCGTCCCCACCTGCGCGGCGAGGAAGTCGAACTTCTCGTCCAGCTCGGAGGCGGGCGTCGTCGCCGTGCCGCCGCGCCGGATCATCGAGCCCGTCATCTCCGCCAGGCCCACCTTGTCCGCCGGGTCGAGGTACGACCCGCCCTTGAACGAGAACACGATGTTGACCAGCGGGAACTCGGCCGAGGGCGCCATGTAGACCGGCACGCCGGAGGCCAGCGTCTTGCGGAAGTCCTTCGCCGCCGGCGGCTCGAACTGGAGGGGCTTGAACTCGATCTTCTCGGGGCGATCGGGGATCGCCGCCGGGGCCGCCGCGAGGGCGAACGAGGCGCCCGCCGCAATCAGCGTGGCGGACGCGAAGAGGGTGCTGAATCGCATGATCTGAATGCTCCTGGAGCGTGAATGGCGTGTGTTGAGACGCGGAGAGGTGAGACGGGCCGTGCGTGGCGCGGGCTTACTTGCCGCCCTTGAGCTCGGCGAGACGCTCCTTGCCCTTCTTGAGCATCACCTTGAACGCGGGCTGGAACTGCGCCGGCACCTGGGCCGTCTGCGCCTCCATCATCGAGAGCTGCTGCTCGATCTTTGCCGCGTCCGTCTCCTTGGCCAGGGCGGCCATGCCCTGCTTGACCATCATCTTGCCCTGCGCGTCAAGGCCGGCGAGATCCGGGTCCTCGGCGGTTTCGGCGCCGCCCTCGGACGCCTTGCGGTTGTAGACGCCGACCGAGCGGTTGGTCCTCTCGAAGTACTTCTTCGCGACCCGCTGCACGTCCGCCGCGGTCACCGACTGCAGCTTCGCCGGGCCCTCGTTGATCTCCTCCCAGCCGCCCATCGCCTCGGCGACGCCCAGCTGGACCATCAGGAAGAAGTTGCTCTGGAGGCGACGATACGAGTCCGCCGCGGCCTTGTTCTTGACCTTCTGCAGCTCACGGTCGGAGACCGGGTTGTCCTGCAGGTCCTTGAGGATCTCGTACCAGGCCTGCTCGAGCTGCTCGGGCTTGGCGTCGCCCTTGGTCTCGGCGCTGAACGAGAACGCGCCCGCGTACTTGCGCGCGTCGAGCATCGCGTTCGCTTCCGACGCGATCCCCTTGCCCTCGACCATCGCCTTGTACAGGCGCCCGGTCCGGCCGTTGAGGATCTCCGACATGATGTCCAGCGCGTACCCGTCGGCGTGCAGGAACGGCACCGCCTTGTAGCGCACCTCCACCGAGGGCTGGCAGTCGCACTCGGCGTACATCCGCTGCTCCGCCTTTTGCTGCATCTCCAGCGTCACCACCGGCGGCACGGCCTTGTCGCCCTTGGCCAGGCGCCCGAAGTAGCGCTCAATCGTCGGCTTGACGTAGTCCGGGTCGAAATCGCCCACGATCACGCCCACCAGGTTGTTGGGCCGGTAGTAGATGTCGAAGTACTCCTGCGCCTGCTCGCGGGTGTACGAGTTCAGGTCGCTCGTCCAGCCGATCACCGGCCAGTTGTAGGGCGACGCCATCCAGAACATCGAGTCGAACTGCTCCTGGAAGGGCCCGGTCGGCGTGCTCTCGGTGCGCATCCGGCGCTCCTCGTGCACCACGTCGCGCTCCTTGTAGAACTCGCGGAACACCGAGTCGTTCAGCCGGTCCGACTCCATCCACGCCCACAGCTCGAACTTGTTGCTGGGCACGTTGATGAAGTAGAAGGTCACGTCCTCCGACGTGAACGCGTTCATGCCCGAGCCGCCCTGGTTCTAGTAGACACGGTCGAACTCGTTCTAGACCGTCGTCTCGTTCTTCTGCTGGTCCTCGAGCTTGTCCAGCTCGGCCTTGAGCGCCTTCATCTCGTCGGTGTACGAGGCCGGGTCCCACGGGTCGTTGATCTCGCCCAGCTTCCAGCGCTTGTACTGGGTGTCGAGGGTCAGGCGCATCAGCTTGTCCTTGACCTCCTTCTGCTTCGTCCGCAGCTCCGCGTCTTTGGCCGGGTCCTTCGTGCCGATGATGTTCGTCCCCTTGAACATCATGTGCTCGAAGAAGTGCGAGATGCCCGTGATGCCCGGGCGCTCATTGACCGAACCCACGCGCGCCAGCCAGCCGGCAGCGATCGCGTTGGGCTGGTCCTTGCGCGGGACGAGCAGGAACTCCATGCCGTTGTCGAGGCGGAACGTCTCGACCTGGACTTGCTGGGCCGTCGCCGGGGCGACCAGGGCGGCCGTCACGACGAGGGACGCGAACGCGGTGCGCATGTGCTGCATACTCCGTGGGGTTGCCCGGCCCGACGCGGGCCAGCGGCCCGATGGGGCCGGGGGGCAAGTGTAACCGCCCCGGACCACCCGCCCCCGATTTTCCCCGGAATCTCGCCGCCAGCGCCCGCGCCGCCCGTTGTCCAACCCCCACCCCGCCGATAGGCTCCGACCAGCCACCCGCCCCGGTAGCTCAGCCCGGAGAGAGCAGCCGCCTTCTAAGCGGCAGGTCGCAGGTTCGAATCCTGCCCGGGGCGCTTCTACGGAACATGGCGTGGGCGCACGAAAAAAGACCCCGTCCCACGGAGGGACGGGGTCCTGAGAATCGATGCCCAAGGCGTCGGTCGCGAATTAGCGACGACGACGGAGGCCGGCGAGGCCGGCGACGCCGAAGAGGGCCGCGGCGCCGGGGGTCGGGACGAGGTTGAGCGTCCAGCCGTTGAACTGGCCGACGTCGCCGCCCGCGTTGTCAGTGACCGTGAGGGTCCAGGTGCCCGAAGAGTTCGAGCCGTTGAACGCCGAGAACGCGTTCACCGGGGCGTAGGTGCCCGAGGGGATGATCGTCGGGGGGGAAACGGTCGGGAACGCGGCGCCGCCGTCGGCCCAGCCGTAGGAGTTCGAGCCCGCGAAGTCAGCCGAGTTACCGAAGCCCGTGCCGGTGAAGCCGGGGCGGTTGATCAGGCTGATCGTCGTGGCGCCGTGCGACAGGGTCATCTGGAGGTCGCCAACCCACGTGT
>CAYVSR010000328.1:0-3932 GCA_964453125.1 uncultured Phycisphaeraceae bacterium
CCCGATTCGGGCCGATAAGCCGGTGTGGCCGTCCGAGAGGGGAAATGCAAGCCGACGAACGCGCGGGCGCCGCTCGCCCCGTGTTCGTTCCTGCGCGCCGCGGCGGTCGGCGCGCTGGCGCTTTCGCTCTGCGCCTGCGGCTCCAAGACCCAGACCGCGGGTGAGGCGGCGACCGTGCGCGAACTCGCCCTCGCCCTCCGCTCCTCCTCCGAGCAGCAGCGCCTCGACGCCGCATCGCGCCTCAAGGAGATGCGCTATCGCGCCGGCGACGCCCTCCCCGCGCTCAGCGCGGCGCTCCGCGACCGCTCGCCCCTCGTGCGCGTCGTCGCGGCGGGGGCCCTGGGCAACCTCGGTCCCCAGGCCGCGTCGCCCCTCGCCCTCGCGCTGAACTCCGACGCCGAAGAGAAGGTCCGCGCCGCCGCCGCATCCGCCATCGGCGCGCTCGGCCCCAAAGAAGCGCCTTCCGGTCTCGCGGCGCTGGCGCACGCGCTGGACGACGACTCCGAACTCGTGCGCGCCCGCGCCGCCGCGGCGCTCGACCGCTTCGGCCCGCCCGCGCGGACCCACCTCGACCGCGCCGCACGGGACGAAAGCCCAATCGTCCGTGACGCCGCGCGAACCGGTGTTTCCCGTCTTGAGATGCGCCTCGCTGGCGCCCGCGACGCCGACCCCGCCGAGGTCGCCGCGCTCACCCGCACCCTCCGCGAGGGCAAGGGGCACCAGCGCCTCATCGCCGCGCAGGACCTCGGCATGCTCGGAAAGCGCGCCGCGAGCGCCATGCCTGACCTCCTCGCCGCCGCGAAAGACAAGGACCACGCCGTGCGCGTCGCGGCGCTGGGCGCCCTCCGCGCCTTCGGCGCCGAGCCCATGCCGGCCTACGTCGCCGCGCTCGCCGATCGCCACTCCGCAGTCCGCAACGTCGCCGCCGAGGGGCTGGGCCGGCTGGGCGCCGACGCGTCGAGCGCCGTGCCCGACCTCGCCGCCCGACTCACCGACCCCGAGATGGCCGTGCGCCTGACCTGCGTAGAGGCCCTGGCGCGCATCGGCGGCGCCGACGCCGCGATCGCCCTGCGCACGGCCACGAAAGACCGCGACTGGTTCGTGCGCGAGCGAGCCGCCAAGGCCCTCGCGAAACTCGACGCCTCCC
Source organism: uncultured Phycisphaeraceae bacterium (assembly GCA_964453125.1). Classification (GTDB taxonomy): domain Bacteria; phylum Planctomycetota; class Phycisphaerae; order Phycisphaerales; family UBA1924; genus CAYVSR01. Next base: position 1,148 of record CAYVSR010000328.1, read on the forward strand.
GCGCCCACGCGGAATGAATCTCGTCGCGCTCGCGAGCGAATCGGCGCCCGCCCGCCCCTGTACCATGCGGCCGTGCGATCCCTCGAGGCGCTGCTGACGCGCATTGTTGACTACGCCGGCTTGTTCCCGCCGGCCAAACTCGACATGCGCCCCGCCGTGCGCAACTACGCGGCGTACCGCGCCGGCGCCAACGAGCCCATGCTCGGCCGCTTCATCCTCCCCGTCTCGCGCCTGCGCGAGTTCGACGAAGCGGTGGGGGGGCTTCCGGCCGTCGTTCCGGGCGCCGTGGAACCCGCGAAGCGGGATACACGCGATGCGCCTCCGCAACCCACCGACCCCACCGACCCCGACGAAGACGACCTCCCCGATCTCTGGCGCCTCTCCGTCCTCACCGCGCCCCCCTCCGAACCCCAGTTCGAACTCGACCTCCAGACCATTCTCGCGTTCAACGACGCCCACGACCCCGAGGCCGCGGCGCTCTCGGGCGATGAACCACTCTTCCCCTGTCTCATCGACACCATCGAGGTCAAAGCGCCCACCAGCGCCGACATCGACGCCGCGATCTCCGAACTCCCCGAAGGCCTCCTCGCGTTCTTCGAGATCCCCATCGACGCCGACCCCCGCGGCCTGATCGCCGCGCTCGCCGGCGAAGAGGGCGTCGGCGCCAAGGTCCGTACCGGCGGCGTGACGCCCGACGCCTTCCCCAACCCCGACCACCTCGCGAGGTTCATTCACATCTGCTCTGCCGCGGGCGTGCCCTTCAAGGCCACCGCCGGCCTGCACCACCCCCTCCGCGCCGAATACAACCTGACGTACGAGCCCAACTGCCCGCGAGGCGTGATGTACGGCTTCCTCAACGTCTTCCTCGCCGCGGCGTTCGTCTACACCGAGCGCATGCCCCCCGAGGTCGCGGCCTCGCTGCTCACGGAGACCTCGCCCCAGGCCTTCAAGTTCGAGGACGGCGGCGTGCGCTGGCGCGCAACGGGCGCATCTTCAGCCGCGCCGGCAAGCGGCGCGAGCGCCACGCGACCCTCCGGCGCCGCCACGCGCGAGTGGGGGGTCTCCGCCGACTCGATCGCCCGCACGCGCGAGCAGTTCGCGATCTCGTTCGGCTCCTGCTCGTTCGAGGAGCCGGTCGCGGATCTTCGGGCTCTAAGATTGCTGTAGGCGAGCGGCACGTGACGCCAACGCTCAGGCGGCGCCAGCCTTCATGCTCCGACTGATGTCTCCTCGCCCCCGGTGGGCGAGGATGTCGCGGCGCTTCGCCGTGACAGGCGAGGGGGCTCGAACAACGAAGCCCAAACGCAGCGGAGATCGAGAGGCATTCGTCGCGCGCTCAATGCCGCCTCACGCGGTCAGAGGCCCCGACGGGGCCAAGGCCTGTAGCCACGGGTGGAGGTCGCCTCAGGCGACCGGAACCCGTGGAATGCGTGAATAATCGTGACCGCCCTGAAGGGGCGGAGGAACATCTCTCCAAACTGCGCCCAGCGCGTCGTTCGCCCCTCGCGGGGCGAGTTCGTTTCAATCCGTGCACCACGGGTTCCGCGACGCGAAGCGCATCGCTCCACCCGTGGCTACATTCTGTCGCCCCATCTGGGGCGAAACCGCGGAGCGCACACACGCCATGCCCTACGACATCAACGAAACTCACAACCCCAACCTGAAGTCCTGGGTCGAGTCGGCGAACGACCCGAACACGGACTTCCCGATTCAGAACCTGCCGTGGTGCAAGTTCATTGACTACAAGGCGATGAAGCACTCAGAGGAGCCTGAGCGAATCGGCGTCAGGATTGGCGACCAGATTCTTGATCTCTCACGGCTCGGCCCTGAACTCTTGAAGCGCGGTCTAGACCTTCCCCTGCGCGACTCATTCAAGCCGGACCCGAGGCTTCGCGCAGCGGTTGCGAGCGGGGCTTTCAGCTCGGAAGACACGCGGCGCATGTGCACTCTCGGCAAGATGGCTTGGATGGAGATGCGCCGTGAGCTTGTCGCCGCCCTACGCGCAGAAAGCGCGTCGACACCGCTCGCACAGTTCATCAAGGCGCATGCTCTGCTGAGCCAAGGCGAGCTTGACCGCGTGTACTTGCCCGTCGACATCGCCGACTACACCGACTTCTACGCCTCCGTCCACCACGCCTCTAACGTCGGCGCCATGTTCCGGCCCGACAACGCCCTCCTGCCCAACTACAAGTGGGTGCCCATCGGCTACCACGGACGCGCGTCCTCCATCGTTCCCTCGGGCACGCCGATCCGTCGCCCCAGCGGGCAGACCAAGGCGGACGACGCCGCCGCGCCGACCTTCGGCCCCTGCAAACTTCTCGACTACGAGCTCGAGGTCGGCTTCTTCGTCGGCCCGGGCAACAACCTCGGCGAGCCCATCCCCATCGAGCGCGCCGAAGACCACATCTTCGGCCTCTGCCTCGTCAACGACTGGTCCGCGCGCGACATGCAGAAGTGGGAGTACCAGCCCCTCGGCCCCTTCCTCGCCAAGAACTTCGCGACGAGCATCTCGCCCTACATCGTCACCATGGAGGCCCTCGCCCCCTTCCGCTGCCCCGCGATGGAGCGCCCCGCCGGCGACCCGCGCCCGCTGCGGTACCTCTTCTCCGAAGAGAACCAGTCCCGCGGCGGCGTGGACATCCAGCTCGAAGTCTTCCTCGCCAGCGCCGACATGCGCACACGCGGCCTCGCCCCCGTGCGCCTGAGCCAAGGCTCCTTCAAGCACATGTACTGGACCATCGCCCAGTTGCTCACGCACCACGCCAGCAACGGCTGCAACATGCGC
>CAYVSR010000329.1:0-3901 GCA_964453125.1 uncultured Phycisphaeraceae bacterium
TCGCTCTACCATTGAGCTATCGGGGAATGTGTTCTCGGGAACACCACCCTCTGGGCCAACTGGCGGCATCTCCCCTGCCGGGCCGCCCAAGGGGGAGGGAAATCTATCCGATCTGTCGGCCCGATCAAGTTCGCACTTTGGGCGGGGCCGCGCAGGGGCGAAAAAACCACCTTGGCGTGGGCCGGCGATCACGGCGAGTGGGCCCCGGTGCCGTGGGTCGGTTGCGGCGGGCGTGAGGTGGGGAGGCGTACGACGAGGCGCCCGCCGCTCAGTTCGGGGGCGCCGACTGGCCGAAGACGCTCAGCACCAGGTTCAGGTCCGTGAAGTTCACCGTGCCATTCTCATCGCAGTCGCCGATCAGGCCGGCGCCGCTCTGGCCAAACGTGCTGAGCACGTTGTTCAGATCGGTGAAGTTGACGACCCCGTCGTGGTTGGTGTCCGCGACGTGGCGGACGCCGATGCGGTAGGTCGTGGCGTTGTTCTCGCGCCACCAGCGCAGGTTCGGGCTTGAGAGGCCCGGGAACGTGAACGAGGTGAAATTGCCGGTGCGCGAGGCGTACGTCGCGATGATGTACGTGTCGCCCCAGTCCGGGTTGAACCCGCCCTCGAGCGCGACCACCAGCGCGCCCGAGAGGCTCGCGGAACTGGTCGCGGCGACGCGCCCGTAGTTCGCCGTCGTGGCGGCGCCGTTGAGCGACGTGCGGAACGTGCCCCCGACTTGCTGGCTCAAGAAGCCCGAAACGCTCAGCAGGCCGCCGGGGCCCATGCGCAGCATGCCGCTGTTGGTGAACGTCAGGGTGGAGGGCGCGACGCCGAGCATGCGCCCGCGAACCTCAAGCACGCCCGAGCCCGAGTTCGTCCGCAGGGCGCTGAGCGCGCCGAAGGTCGACGAGGGCCCGTCGAGCAGGATCGTCGCCTGGTTGGTCAGCACCTGCTGGCCGAGGAACACCAGCGAGGCGCCGGTGCGAACCGTCCACGACCCCGTCTGCAGGGCGCCGGAGGGCAGGGGCACGCCGTTGATGCGGAGCGTGCCCGTGACAACCTCGACCGTGCCGGTGTTGTTGAACACGAAGTCGAGCATGTCCGTCGTGCCGAACGTGGTCTGCTTGCGCAGGATCCCCATGTTGTTGAACACGCTGGTGAACGTCGGCACAGACTGCTGCATCATCACCGCGTCCGACTCGATCAGAAACGTCGAGCCGGCGCCGTGGTCGAACACCGCGCCCATGTTCAGCTTGATCGTCGGGGCGACGTCGCCCTGCCCGCCCCCGCCGTCGGCGCCGAACGAGGTCCACTTCACCTGCGGCCCGTTGTGGCCGACGTTCGAGTCGCAGATCTCCGCGACGGGGCCCGCGTCGCCGTCCATCAGGGAGCCCAGGAAAAGCAGGCGCCCGTTGGAGTTGAAGTTCGGCACGTGCGCGATCGTGCCGCCGGAGATCTTCGCGTCTCCGCCGACGTTGAACTCGGCCGAGCCGGGGGTGAGGCCCGAGAGCGTCGCGGTGGAATCGAGCCGGAAATCGCCCAGAACGATGAGCGGCTGGTTGGCCAGGTGAAGTTCGGCGTTCGGCGCCAGCAGGTCGAGCGCGTTCACCGTGACCGGCAGGTCCAACGTCACCGTGTACGGGTTCGCCCCCATCGCGTTGATGATCGCGTTGTAGGTTTCAGCCCCGCCGTTGTTCGGCACGACCATCGGGTTCCAGTTCCCCGCCGAGCTCCACATGCCGCTCTGCGCCGCGGCCCAGTTCACGTCGATCGTCGCGGGCGGGCCGATCGAGCCTTCGATAATGAACGGCAGGTCTTGCACCAGATCGGCGCCCGTCCCGGGGTTTCCAAGGTCAACAATGTCCGACCAGACCATGCCGTTGAACTGACGCCCATTGTCGCCGGGTCGGTTGCCCTGCCCGGGGATGGTGATTGTCGGTGTGAACGCGGTCGCGCCGCTTGCCAGCGTCGCCTGCCAGTCGATCCAGTAGGTGCCGGGGGCGAGGACCAGGGCCCCGACGTTCAGGTCGAGGAAACGGACCAGTCGCGACGTTCCGGGCGCCGTGCCGGGCGGAGGGGTCGTTGTGTTTCCGACGCGGTAGATATTCGCGTCGCCAGTGGCAGACATCACGTTCGTCACGATGCCGCCGAAGAGGACGATGGAGCCGGGGTCACCCGGGCGTCCGTTCCAGATCTGCAGGTTGGCGCCGCTGAAGGGATTGGCCACAGCGCCGGTCTGGTAGCCGAAGACGCGGATGGAGTTGACGGTCCAGCCCTGACCGGTGACGGTGAAATCGTCCGCGACGCGAAAGTTGGATCCGCCGCCCAGGAACATCCCGTACCCGAGGGTGGTGTTCGCGACGCCGGGCTCTGCCGAGCGAAACGGAACCTCGGACCACTGGAAGCCTCCCGGCGCCGGGACGCCGCTGCCCGAGACCGTGCCGGTGCCGAGCGGGCCGTTGTCGAACAGGACCGCCCGCGTCGCGCGCTCTCCCGCCAACGCTCGGGCGACGTATTGCTCACCGGCGCCCTCGTCGATGGTGTGCTCGATGACCCGGGAACCCGCACCGATGAACTGCCTGCCGGACGCCCCACCCGGGATCGCGAACTGCGCAGATGCGGCGCACGCCCAGACCAAGCCTGTGGCGATCGCAATGTGAAATCTCATCGCTCCCCCTGGAAGCGCCAACACTCGCCGCGGGCCGCGCCCGACGCGCTGGGGCACGAGCCGTGTCGAGCACAAGAACATGCGCGAGGCGCATCTGGAGGCGGCGGCAAGCGCCCCAGCGGTGTTGCAATCCGAGATGAGACCGCTCCGGCTACCGAACAGCGGTCGAGCAGTCGCGGCCACCGCGGCGCAGGTCCGGCCCGCGAGCGCGCGTCGACACATATTCGCCATGGGCACTGCTCCAGCCGCCAATCCCACGCGACCGCTCCTCCCGCAGGCGCGACCATCGCGCCCGACACACTCTCGATGAAGGCTAACCCCAGAGGGCCGCCAGTCAATGAAATTCACCCTGTCAGGGGGATATTCGCCCGCGGGGGCCCGTCGGATGCACGGAACGCCCGCAACGGGGCCTGCTCTCGGACCCGAGGGTTGCCCCTCTCAGCCCAGCAGAGTCGCGGGGCGCCGGCTTGGGCCGCGCCGCACGCAGGATGACGCCACCAGCACGCCCCCCACCACCACGCCGAGCACGCCGACGCCCGCCGCGGGCCAAGTCCACGCCATCGCGCTCAGGCCGTCGTCCGTGAACTTGTTGCGCGGGTACGAGAGTCGCGGCGTGACGGCGAGCGCCGCGGCGTACTGCCACGTGCGCTCGTAGTTGGGCAGCGCCGCGAAGTTGATCGTCCAGCGCGCGATCGCGTCGGTCTGCACGAACTCGCTCACCAGCGGCGCCGGATCCTTCCGCCCGGAGCGCACGACCGGCTCTGGCGTCGGGAGCGGCGCGGGCTCGGGGCCGTCCGGCCTGCGGAGCTCGACCACGTCGTACAGCCAGCCCTTGCGGTTCACGTACTTCGTGTCGTCCGCGCCGGGCGCCGGGCGCCGCGCGACGACGATGACGCGCGTGCCGTCCGGCCTGGGCGCGACGCCGTCGGGGCCTCGCTCCAGTTCGCGCATCTGCAGAACCTGGAGCCAGTCATCGACCTTCAGCAGACCGGGCAGTCGCGCCTCGGACCGGCCGCCGGCGGGGATCGTCACGGTCTCACCACCCCAGCGCACCTCGACCGCCTCGGACGCCGACGCGGTTCCTGAAACGAGCGCAACGTGCGCGGGCTCGCCGAGGAAGGAGAATTCCTCCTCGTTGATCCGCTGGAAGGCGAAGCGCTGGAAGTCCGCGCGCTCGTTGTGTTCGCGCAGGCGCCGGCTCATCGCGGGCAGCGTCGCCGCGAGCGCGAGGGCGCCGGCGAGCATCGCCGC
>CAYVSR010000330.1:0-3896 GCA_964453125.1 uncultured Phycisphaeraceae bacterium
CGATCGAGGCGGGGAAGGCGCCGGCGCTGGCCGTGTTCTTGCCGAAGACGACGTACGTCGATCCAGCGTAGGTGCGCCCGCCCGGAGCGGCGAGGGGCGCCCCGATGAGCAGGTCGCCTACGCCGTCGCCGTTGATGTCGCCCGCGGGGGCGACGGAGTAGCCGCTGCGCTCGTTCGTGGCCACGCCGTTGAGGGTGAAGCCGGTGGCGCCGTCGAGGCTCGACAGCGGCAGGACGGCGGGGAACAGCGTCCCGTCGGGCCGGGCCTGCGCGGCGCTGGACAAACACGCGCCCGCGATGGCGGCGAGCAAAGCAGCGCTGGTCACGCGGGGGACGCCTGAGGCGCCGAGGGCGCGGGGCATGCGGTCGCTCCTCTCCAAGGGCGGTCAGCGTACCGCGCGGGGGGAGTGACACAAAGGACAAACCGGCGCCTGGCGGGTTCTGGACGACCTGGAGCGACGCGGGCGAACTCTGGTTATCGGCCCCAGCGACGGCGCGCGCGTTCTTCAGCACGCCGTGCCGAAGAACGAGAGCACGATGTTGAGGTCGAGGAAGTCCACCACGTCGTCGTCGTTGAGGTCGGCGCCGGGGATGTACGCCGGCTGGCCGAGCCCGGCGCCGAAGGCGGAGAGGACGTTGTTGAGGTCCACGAAGTCCACCGTGTTGTCGCCGTTGGTGTCGCCCTCGCAGAGGGGCGGCGTGTCGCTTCGGCCGTAGACGACGTAGGTCGAGCCGGCGTTGCTGGCGCCGCCTGGGTCGGCGTAGGCCGCCCCAATGACAATGTCGTCCACGCCATCGCCGTTGACATCGCCGGCGCCGGCCGCGGAATAGCCGCTGTGGTTGAATGCCGCGGCGCCGTTGACGCGGAAGCCGTTCGAGCCGTTGAGTGAGGCGAGCGAGAGCGACGCGGGGAAGGACCCGGCGACGGCGGTGTTCTTCCCGAAGACGACGTACGTCGAGCCGGCGTTGGAGGCGCCTCCCGGGTCAGCGAGGTGTTCCCCGATGATCAGGTCGCCCACGCCGTCGCCATTGACATCGCCTGCCGAGGCAACGGGCCGGCTACCGCGAACGCCCGCTACGGCTCCGGCGACGCGAAAGCCGTTCGACCCATTGAGCGACGCGAGCGCCAGCGTCGCGGGGAAGGACCCGGCGACGGCGGTGTTCTTGCCGAACACGACGTAGGTGGCGCCAGCGTCGAAGACGCCGCCCGGGTCGGCGTAGGCCGCCCCAATGACAATGTCCTCCACGCCATCGCCGTTGACATCACCGGCGGAGGCGACGGAGAAGCCGCTGAGGTCGCCCGCCGCACCGTCGAGCCGGAAGCCGTTGGCGCCATTGAGCGAAGCGAGCGCGAGTGTCTCGGGAAAGCCCCCGGCGCTGGCCGTGTCCTTCCCGAAGACCACATATGTCGAGCCCGCGGCGGCGGCTCCGCCCGGGCGGGCGGCTCTCGCTCCGATGATGAGGTCATCGACGCCGTCGCCATTGACATCGCCCGCCGCAGCAACGGAGAATCCGCTCTGGTCGTTCGGCGCGGCGCCGTCGAGACGGAAGCCGTTGGCGCCGTTGAGCACATTGAGCGAGAGGACGGGCGGGAACGGCCCGGCGCTGGCCGTAATCCTCCCGAAGACGATGTACGTCGAGCCGGCGTCCGCGACGCCGCCCGGGTCGGCAAGCCAAGCACCGACGATCACGTCGTCCACGCCATCGCCGTTGATATCTCCCGCCGAGGCGACGGAAGATCCGACCAAGTCGGCCACCCCGGCGCCGTCGAGGCGAAAGCCGCTCGTGCTATCGAGCGAAGACAGCGGTAGCGTCGCGGGGAAGGCGCCCGCGCTGGCGGTGTCTCGTCCGAACACGACGAACGCCGAGCCGGCGCTGAAGATGCCGCCCGCACTGGCGCCGGACGCCCCGATGATCAGGTCGTCCACGCCATCGCCGTTGACATCGCCCGCCGAGGCAACGGATCGTCCGCTGTAGTCCTGTCCCGCAACGCCGTCGAGACGGAAGCCGCTATCTCCGTTGAGCGAGGCGAGCGAGAATGCGGCTGGGAAAGCGCCGGCCACGCCTGTGTTCTTTCCAAAGACGATGTACGTCGAGCCGGCGCCGAAGGCGCCAGTTGGGCGGGCGCGGGGCGCCCCGATGACAAGATCGTCCATTCCGTCGCCGTTGACGTCGCCCGCCGGAGCGACGGAGTAGCCGCTCCAGGCGCCGGCGGCGACGCCGTCGAGGCGGAAGCCGATGGCGCCGTCGAGGCTCGACAGCGAGATGGCGGCGGGAAAGAGCGTCCCGTCGGGCCGGGCGTGCGCCCCGTTGGAGAACGCCGCGCCCGCGACGGCGGCGAGGAGTGCGGCGTTGGTCATGCGCGGGACGCGCGGCATGGGGTCGGTCCTCCGGGAACGTCATCATACCGCGCTCGACGGGCGTCACAAAGGGAAATCTGGCTCCTCCCGCGTTGCAGACGCGCCGGAGCGCGAACGAGCCCAATACACCGGCCAGGGCTTCGCGGCGAACGCCCGCTCAGCACGCCGTGCCGAAGAACGAGAGGACGATGTTGAGGTCGAGGAAGTCCACCACGTTGTCGTCGTTGAGATCGGCGCCGGGGATGTACGCGGGCTGGCCGAGCGCGGCGCCGAAGGCGGAGAGGACGTTGTTCAGATCAACGAAGTCCACCGTGTTGTCGCCGTTGGTGTCGCCGGCGCAGGGCGGCGGGGCGGCGCCTCGGCCGAAGACGGTGTAGACGCGCCCGGCGGAGATGCCCGTGCCGCCGGTGATGAAGTCTTCGACGCCGTCGGCGTTGATGTCGCCGGCGCGCGAGAGCGATGTGCCGATCTTCTCGCCCGTCGCTCCATCGAGCCGGAAGCCGATGGTCCCGTCCACCGAGCCGAGCGAGATGGCCGGCGGGAAGGGCGCCCCGCGCGTGACGGTGTCGCGGCCGTAGAAGGCGTAGACCGCGCCGCCCAGCGAGGCGCTGGGCGGGCTCGAGTTGCGGGCGCTGACCAGCACGTCCCCCAAGCCATCGTCGTTCACATCCGCGCCGGAGACGAAGTACGACGTCTGCTCCTGCGCCACGGCGCTGTCAAGGCGGAACCCGTTCGCGCCGTTGAGCGTCGAGAGGCTGACGATGGCGGGGAAGTCGCCGCTCATGCCGGTGTTCTTGCCGAAAAAGACGAAGGTGGAGCCCGCGGCGGTCATGCCCCCGGGGCGGGCGCCCGGGGCGCCGATGGCGATGTCGTCGATGGCGTCGCCGTTGACGTCGCCGACGAAGGCGACGGCCGAGCCGGAATCCTCGAACTCGGCCCCGCCGTCGATGCGGAAGCCGAGGGAGCCGTTGAGCGAGGCGAGGCTGGTGTCGGCGGCGAAGTTGGAGCCGTGCCTGCCGTAGACGACGTATGTGACGCCGGAGTTGCCGAGCATGTTGCGGTCGCCGCTGCGAGCGCCGACGAGCAGGTCATCGACGCCGTCGTCGTTGATGTCGCCGCCCCCGGCGACGGCGTAGCCGCATTCTTCGGTCGCCTCGACGCCGACGAGGCGGAAGCCGTTGGCGCCGTTGAGCAGGGTGAGCGAGAAGATCGGCGGGAACTGCCCGGCGACGGCGGTGTTCTTGCCGTAGACGACGTGCGCCCGGCCCGTGCCGTTGAACACGGAGGGTGAGGCGCTGGGGGCGCCGATGATGAGATCGTCGATCCCGTCGTTGTTGACGTCGCCGGCGCCGGCGATCGAACTCCCCGCGCGCTGGGCGAGGGCGGCGCTGTTGATGCGGAAGCCGTTGGAGCCGTCGAGCGTGGAGACGGAAAACGTCGCCGGAAAGGCGCCGGCGACGGCGGTGTTGCGCCCGAAGATGACGAACACGGAGCCCGCCTGGAACACGCCGTCGGGCGCGGCGAAGGGCGAGGCGCC
>CAYVSR010000331.1:0-3889 GCA_964453125.1 uncultured Phycisphaeraceae bacterium
CGGGCATCGCGGTGGGCATGGCGGCGTCCATCCCGCCGCACAACCTGGGCGAGATTCTCGACGCCGTTGTCGCGGTGATCGACGACCCGGAGATCGGCCTCTCCGACCTCATGCGCATCGTCCCCGGCCCGGATTTCCCGACGGGGGGGATCATCTGCGGCAGGCGCGGCATCGCGGAGGCGTACGCCACGGGGCGGGGCAAGATCACGGTGCGCGGCACGGTGGAGGTCGAGGACCTGCCAGGCGCGGGCAAGGACCGCAAGCAGCTGGTCATCACGTCCATCCCGTACCAGCTCACCGGTGAGACGCTCATGGAGCGCATCGTGGACGCGGTGCGCGACGAGAAGATCAAGGACATCAGCGACGCGCGCAACGAGTCGGACATGCGCCACCCCGTGCGCATCGTGTGCGAACTCAAGCGCGGCGCCGACCCGGCGGTGGTCGAGCAGCAGCTGTACGAGTTCACGCCCCTGCAGCAGACGTTCAGCATCATCAACATCGCGCTGGTCAACCGCCAGCCGCGCACGCTCTCGCTTCGCGAGATGCTGCGCCACTACGTCGCCCACCGGGTGGACGTCATCCGCCGGCGCACGGCGCACCTGCTCCGCGAGGCCCAGAAGAAGGCCCACGTTCTGGAGGGCCTCGTCTACGCGGTGTGCGACATCGACGCGGTGATCAAGGAGATCCGGGCGTCCTCCACGCGCGAGGAGGCCATCCGTCGCCTGACGGCGATGCGGTTCCGCATCTCGCCCGAGCACCGCCACGCGCCGATCATTCCCCGGCGCCTGATGGAGCGGGTGGGCGCCGCTCTGCCCGAGGGCGTCTCACTGACGCGCGTGCAGGCCGAGGCCATCGGCGCCATGCGACTAATCCAGCTCGTGGGGCTCGAGATCGAGCGCCTGGTGGGCGACTACGCGAAGCTCGTCGAGCAGATCGAGGACTACGAGTCCATCCTCGCCAGCGAGCAGCGCGTGCTGACCATCATCAAGGACGACTGCGCCCGCATGAAGGAGCGCTTCGCCGACGCACGTCGGGCGCGCATCGAGGACGCCGACACCGATATCTCCATCGAGGACCTCATCCAGGAGCGAGAGATGGCCGTCATCATCTCGCACCAGGGCTACGTCAAGCGCGTGCCCCTCGACACCTGGAAGCAGCAGGGGCGCGGCGGCGTGGGGGTCATCGCGTCCGACTCGAAGGACGAGGACTTCGTCGAGCACCTCTTCGTCGCCGGCACGCACGACGACCTCCTGTGCTTCACCAACACCGGGCGCGTCTTCCGCCTGAAGGTGTACGAGGTGCCTGAACTCTCGCGCACCAGCCGCGGCCGGTCGATCGTCAACCTCATCGAGATGAAGCCCGGCGAGGCGGTCAAGGCCTTCCTGACCATCAAGAACTTCGAGAAATCCAGCGACTATCTGGCGTTCGTGAGCGAGCAGGGCATCGTCAAGCGCACGGCGCTCAAGGACTACCGCAACGTCAACAAGTCCGGCCTCATCGCCGTCGGCCTCAAGGAGGGCGACGCCCTGCTCGATGTCGCCGTCACCAAGGGTGACGACGACCTGCTGCTCGCCACCGCGGAGGGCATGGCGATCCGGTTCGACGAGAACGACGCCCGCCTCATGGGGCGCAGCGCCGCGGGCGTCAAGGGCATCGAACTCGCAGAGACGGACCGCGTGATCGGCCTCACCCCGGTGCGCATGACCAAGGACGCCGACGCCGACCGCGCCACCGAGAATCAGGCGATGGACCTGCTCACCATCACCGAGAAGGGCATGGGCAAGCGCACCGCGGTGGACGAGTACCTCGTCCATCCCGAGACCGGCAAGCCCCGCTCGCAGTCCCGAGGCGGCAAGGGACGCATCGACATCGACGCGGGCGACAAGATCGGGCGCGCCGTCGCCGCGCTGGGCGTGCTCGAGACCGACGAGGTCATGGTCATCACCTCCGGCGGCATGCTGGTCCGCATCCCCGCCGCGGAGATCCGTCGCACCGGGCGCGGCGCGCAGGGCGTGCGCGTCGTCCGCCTGAAGGAGGGCGATTCCGTCATCGCCGCCGCACGGGTGCCCGGCTCCACGACCCCCGCCTCAGACGCGGCCACGCCGCCAGACGCCCCGCTCGCGGGCGAGTGATCGCAAGCCGGAGCGCGCCGAGGCCCGCCCTTCCTCGCGTCGTCCGGCGCCGACGCCGGTTTGGTACCTTGGCGCCGACGCCCGGGAGAACCGCCCAATGGCCACCGACTGGTCCGATTCCATCGTCATCGCCGACCTCGCCGACGAGCCCACGCTCTCGGACGAGATGAACGCGCTGCAGACGCGCCTGCAGGCGATGAACCCCTCGCGCACGCCCAGCGTGGTGCTCAATCTCTCGCAGGTCACGTACCTCAATTCGTCGAACATCGCCCAGTTCCTGCGCCTGCGCAAGCGCCTCGACGAGTGCGGCAAGAAGATGCGCCTCTGCGCCATCGCGGACCCCGTCTGGTCGGTCATGCTCGTCACCGGGCTCGACAAGGTGTTCGTCTTCACGCCCGACACCGCCAGCGCCATCGCCTCGCTCCAGATCGAGGCCTGAGCCACCGAGGGGTTCCCCCCAATCACGCCCGACGGGCGGCGTGCGACGCGCTTTTTTCGCCATTCTTGGCTTGCGATCGGCCTTTCTGCGGCGAAGATGGTGTCGCACACGGCCCCGCCGCACCGGACCGGCCCCGCTGGAGGAGTCAATCGCATGTTCCGATCGTTCGCCGCATCGCTGGCTCTCGCCGCGCTCTTCGGCGCACCCGCCCTCGGCCACGAAGAGGAGTTCGTCGCGACGCTCGACGGCTCGCAGGTCGCCCCGCCGAGCATCACCGCCGCCACAGGAACGGCGGCGATGCACTACGACGTGGACACGAACACGATCGAAGAACTGCACATCTTCACCGACGGGATCCTGCTCGAGAACCTGGTGCAGGCTGAGATCCGCATCGGCGGCCCCGGCGTGTCGGGCCCGGTCGCATTCACGATCCAGAACAGCTGGTGGGGACCGGGCGCGACGGGCATCCTGCTCGACGTCCACGCCGTCGGCCCGATTTCCGAACTCGATGAGGCGGCGATGCTCGCGGGCGACGCGTACATCACCATCGCCACGACCTCGCACCCAGGGGGAGAGATCCGCGGGCAGTTGCTTCTCGTGCCGACGCCGGGCGCGCTGGGCGTCTTCGGCGCGTCGGCTTTCGCCGGGCTCCGGCGCCGGCGCTGAAACGGCGCGGGGCCCTCATTACGCATGCTGATATCCGCTAGGGTGGCGCCATGGGCGCCATCCTCGCATTGCTCTTCGTCGCCGCGGCGTCGCTGCTCGTGGTCCGCATCGGGGCGCTCGCCCTCGAGATGACCGGCCTCGGGCGCGACGCCTCCGAGTTCCAGGCGACCTCCGCCTTCTTTGGCGTGGGGTTCACCACGCGCGAGAGCGAACTGGTCGTGAACCACCCGGTGCGCCGGCGCGTGGTTCGCGATCTCATCGTCGTCGGGAACATCGGCCTGACCGGAGCGCTCGCGGCGGTTTTGGTCACGTTTCTGCGCGTCTCGTCGGCGGGGGAGGGGTTCGTGCGCATGGGCGAACTCGCCCTCGGGCTCGCGGTTCTCTGGGTCGTGACGCGCACGCCGCTGGCGCGACGTCTGATCGACGCGACGATCCGGCGGGCGCTGGCGCGCACGGGCGCGGTGCGGGCGCTCGACTACGCGCAGCTCCTCCGCGTGCACGCGGGCTTCGTCGTGTCCGAGATCACCCTCGAGCCCGACAGCCCGCTCGTGGGGCGCACGCTCGGCGAACTCGAGCTTCGGTCGGGCCACGGCGTGATGGTCCTGGGGGTCGAGTCATCGACCGGCGACTTCGCCGGGGCGCCGCACGCCGC
>CAYVSR010000332.1:0-3888 GCA_964453125.1 uncultured Phycisphaeraceae bacterium
GGGAGCCCTGGCGTACCACCGGGCCGCCCCGGCGACGGGGCCCGCAAAGCAGGCCGCGAACGCGAGCGGCGGCAGCGCCACGCCTCAGGGGGCGAGCGCGACCAGGCTGATCCGGTACCGGCGCGACGGACGCCCGGCGAACATCGTGCTCGATGACACGCCGCAGAATTCCCTCGGCGTCTCGCCCGATGAGAAGCACGTCGTCACGGCGCTGTTCGGCGGCGGCGCGGACGGCTGGGACCTGTGGCGCTTCAGCCTCGTCGACCGGCTCCGCGATCTCGACGAAGCAAAGCCCGCGCCAGAGCGACTCACGTTTCTGCGCGGTCTCGAGACAAGCCCGGTCTGGTCGCCCGACGCGACGGAGATCGCGTTCTGCGTCGCCTTCGGGTCCCCCGAGCAACCCAAGGGCGTGTACCGGAAGCGGATCGGCGGCGGCGACCAGCGGCTCATTCTCGAGGAGCCGTCGGAGCAGCTGAGCGCCTTCCCGTCCGACTGGTCCGCCGACGGCCGGCACTTGATCTACGCCCGCGGAAGCTGGGTGGACACGGGTGACAGCGACATACTGGCGCTCCCGCTCGAGGGAGGCGGGCCCATCCCGCTCGTCGCGACGCCGGCGAACGAGTTCTCCGGCAGGCTCTCGCCAGACGGGAAGTGGCTCGCGTACGCCTCGGCGGAGACCGCGAACACGTCGGAGGTCTACGTCATCCCCTTCGCGCCCGCCCGCGCCGGCGCAGCGGCCGACCCCGGCGCGCCCGCGCGATCGGCGGGCAACGAGCGATGGCGTGTGTCGATCGCCGGGGGCGATTCGCCGGCGTGGCGGAAAGACGGCAAGGAGCTGTTCTTCATGAACAACTCGGGCGTGCTCATGGCCGTGGGCGTGCGCAGCGAGGGCGACTCCATCGCCTTCGACACCGGCAAACCGCTCTTCCAGACGGGCTGGACCAGCGGCGGCAAGGCGTACGCCGTGCTCTACGACGGCGACCAGTTCCTGGTCCAGGAGGACGTCGCGACCGACGCCTCGGCGCCGATCAGCGTCGTGCTGCAGTGGCCGGCGCTGCTCAAGCCCTGACCGCCGCGACGCGCCGGATGCGCGGGGGCGTCACCGCCGGATCTCAAACCCGAGCATGCCTGCCGGACTCGCCTCGATCATCTGTTCCGAGGAGATGTAGTTCGACATTGTCGCGCGCAGGTCGGCGAGGAAGCGGTCGAGGTGGGGCGCGTCGCCTTCCACGGCGATGAACACCGAACCGTCGGGCTCGTTGCGGACGTAGCCGGCGACGCCGGGGTGGCGGGAGGCGATGTGGCGGGCGGTGGCGCGGAAGCCGACGCCCTGCACGCGCCCTCGGAAGACGACGTCATACCGCATGGGTGCAAAGTCTATGCCGTGGACGGGATTTCTTGCGAGTTCGTGGCGGAGAGGGCGTCGCCCGCGTGGGCGCGTCTTGGGCGCGGGTGCACGGGGGCGGTCGGCGTGCCAAGCGCCGGAGGGGCGTTTGGGCGCGAAGGCGTGGAGGGCCTGAGCACGCGGCGTGGCTCGGCGCGTCCTGAAACCCGGGGTGGCCGGAACGCGACCGCCCGATTCGGATTATCCGGGCTGGGTAAACGGGGAAAAACCTGTCGGTTCGTTTGACCCGCGCCCGCGCGATGCTAGCGTTACTCTCGGACGCACCGCCGCTCGGAACACCAACGGACCCAAGGCGACCGCAAGGCCTCGCCGCACGGGCCAACCCCTCCTTCCGAGCGCCCGGCGATTGACATTCCCGCCCGACGTGCGCGCACGCCGCGAAGCGTGGCGCGCCGGTCCCGCCGTTCGTCCCGATTCCCCTCCTCCTTTCCTCCCGACTCGCTCGCCTCGTGGGTTCGTTGGACATGGGTTGCGCCGGCGACACGCCGCGGCCTCTCTCGGCACGCGCTGTCTCGCCGCTCGTTCGTCAAGGATCGATGTGACTCCCTCATCGCAGCGACCTCCATCGTGGTCGAACGACCGCCAGCGCGTGCTGGAGGCGACGGACATCGTGCGCCTGGTGGGCGAGCACGTCGCCCTGAAGCGCAAGGGGCGCGAGTTCGTCGCCAAGTGCCCGTTCCACGACGACCACAAGCCCTCCATGTTCGTGGTGCCCTCGAAGCAGATCTACCACTGCTTCTCCTGCGGCGCCGGCGGGAACGCGATCGACTTCGTCGTGAACTTCCACAAGATGGAGTTCCTCGACGCCCTCAAGCATCTGGCCGAGGCGGCGAACATCGAACTGACGCCGCGGAGCAGGCCGGGAGGCGATGGCGCCGCCCCCGCGCCGGCGCCCGATGCGCCAAGCCGCAAGGACCTGCTCGATGCGACGGCGTTCGCGCAGGACTTCTTCCGGACGATCCTGCGCCACCCCGAGCACGGCGCCGAGGCGCGGGCGGCGATCGAGAAGCGCGAGATCAGCCCCGCGATGGCCGAGGAATTCGGCCTGGGCGCCTCGCCCGACCGGTGGGACGGGCTGCTGCTCACCGCCCAGAAGAAGGGCATCCGGATCGACGCGCTGGCGGCGCTGGGCTTGCTCAAGGCGCGCGAGGCGGGCTCGCCCTCGGGGGCAGGGTTCTACGACGGCTTCCGGCGCCGGCTGATGTTCCCCATCCACGACCTGCTGGGCCGGCCCATCGCGTTCGGCGGCAGGAAACTGCGTGAGGAAGACGAGCCCAAGTACATCAACTCGCCCGAGTCGGCGCTGTTCGACAAGTCGCGCACGCTGTTCGCGCTGAAGCAGGCGCAGCGCGCGATCCAGGAGGCGGGGCGGGCGATCGTGGTCGAGGGGTACATCGACGCGATGGCCTGCCACCAGGCGGGCGTGACGAACGCGGTGGCGACGCTGGGCACGGCGCTCACGGCGCAGCACGCGAGCGTCCTGCAGCGGCTGTGCGACGAGGTGGTGCTGGTGTTCGACGGGGACGAGGCGGGCTCGCGCGCGGCGGACCGGGCGGTGGAAGTGTTCTTCGCGCAGCCGATCGACGTGCGCATCGCGACGCTTGCGCCGACGGGCGCGAAGGACCCTGACGAACTGCTGAAGCGCGAGGGCGGGCGCGAGGCGTTCGACGCGGCGATCGCGGGCGCAACCGATGCGCTCGACTATCGGTTCGCCCGGCTTCGCGCGAGGGCTGGCGGCGCGGGGCTCTCGGCGCGGGCGAGGCTCGTGGAAGAGGACGCCGCACGACTGGTGGAGTTGGGGTTTGATCGGCTCTCGCCGGTGCGTCGGCAGCTGGTGATACGGCGTCTTGCGGCGATCGCGGGGGCGCCGGAGTCGGCGGTGCAGGAGGCCCTGCTTCGGGCCCGACGCCCGGCTCGTGCGCCCGTGGCCGCGCAGCAAGCAAATTCGGCGCCGGAGGCCCCCCTTTCCAAAGGCCCCCTGCCGGCGGGCGCGCACGCGTTGGGGGCGCTGCTGGCCGACCCCGGTCTGTGGGCCGACCTTTCGTCGGAACAACGAGACGCGGTGCGGAACGCTGCCTACGCTCTCGGCCCATCGGAAGCGCGGCTCGCACAGGCCGCGCAGGAACTCCTGGACCGAGGCGAGGAACCCAGCGTGACGGCCATCATGGCGTGCACCGACGACGAGAGCGCCCGCAGGGCCGCGGCGCGCCTCGCCGCGCACGTCGAAGAGATCGCGGCGCACAACGCGGCGGCTCTGCGAGATTCGTTCCTTGACGCCCTACGCTCCATCGAGCGCATCGCCTACTCCGCCACGCCGCGCGACAGCGCCGACGCGGCGGGGGCATTGAGCCACCAGCGGGCGATCCGCGAGCGCTTCGGGCGCTCGATCCCCGTGATCCCCCGACCGGACCCGCGCGTCGTGCCGGGCTGAGCCGAACACGACCCCGACGAACCTATTCTCAGGAGAAGAGAACCTCACGGAC
>CAYVSR010000333.1:0-3873 GCA_964453125.1 uncultured Phycisphaeraceae bacterium
GAGACTGCCCAGCGCCGCGGCGCCGACGATCAGGGGGATCTTGGGCAGCGGCGTGAGTGTGAGCGCCGCAAGAAACACCGCGGTGATTCCCAGCGCGACCGGCTTGGCCGAGAGCTGGCCCGTCAGGTCGTCGCCCAGGCTCGTGCCAGTGCCCGAGCGGGTGACCAGCAGGCCGGCCGCGATGGAGACGATCAGGGCGGGCAGCTGCGAGGCGAGCCCGTCGCCGATGGTCAGGCGGGTGAAGACCTCGGCGCTCTCCGCGATGCCCCAGCCCTTCTGGATGGCGCCGATGGCGAACCCGCCGGCGATGTTGATCAGCGTGATGATGATCGCCGCGACCGCGTCGCCGCGCACGAACTTGCTGGCGCCGTCCATCGCGCCGAAGAAGTCCGCCTCCTGGCTCAGGCGCTGGCGCCGCTCGCGCGCCTGCGACTCGTTGATCGTCCCCGCGTTGAGGTCCGCGTCGATGGCCATCTGCTTGCCGGGCATGGCGTCGAGGGTGAACCGCGCCGCGACCTCCGAGATGCGCGTGGCGCCCTTCGTGATCACCACGAACTGCACGATCACGATGATCGCGAACAGGATGACCCCGACCACCAGGCTCTTGCCTGTCACGAAGTTGCCGAACGCCTGCACCACGTGCCCGGCGACGAACATGGCCTCGTCCGGCGTGTTCGCGTCCGCCGACAGGATCAGCCTCGTCGTCGCGATGTTCAGCGTCAGCCGGAACAGCGTCACGCCCAGCAGCATGGCGGGGAACACGCTGAACTCCAGCGGCTCCTTGATGTAAATCGTCGTCAGCAGGATCAGCGCCGAGAGCGTGATGTTCAGCGCCAGCGCCACGTCCAGCAGGGCCGGCGGCAGCGGGACCACGATCACGCCGATCATCGCCAGGAACGCGATGGGGACGATCAGCCCGCGGTGACGCGCGATGGCGCGCAGCCACGCGGGCGTCCCCGCACCCAGCCGACCGCCCGACGCCGCCGCGACCGCCGCCATTAGGACGCCATCCTCCCTTCAAGCCTGTACACGTACGCGAGCGCCTCGGCCACGGCCTCGTACTGCTCCTGCGGGATCTCCCGCCCGACCTCGACACCGTGGTACAGCGCCCGCGCCAGCGCCGGTCGCTCCAGGATCGGCACCCCGTTTGACGCCGCGATGTGCCGGATCTGCATCGCCAGGAAGTCCGCCCCCTTCGCCACCACCCGCGGCGCCCGCATCGAGGCCGCGTCGTAGCGCAGCGCCACCGCGAAGTGCGTCGGGTTCGTCACCACGACGTCCGCCTTCGGCACGTCGCTGCGGAGGCGCTGCAGCGCAATCTGGCGCGCGATCCGCATCCGGCGCGCCTTCACGTCCGGGTCGCCCTCCGTGCTCCTCCGCTCGTCCTTGATCTCCTGCTTGGTCATCTTCAGGTCTTCGGTGCGCTGCCACCGCTGGTACAGGTAGTCCGCCGCGCCGATCGCGAGCATCGCCAGCAGCAGCCACATCACCAGCTTGAACACCAGCTGCCCCGTGAACAGGAAACCCGCCGTCGGCGAGAGCAGAGGCAGCGCCACCAGCCGGCCCATGTCCGCGCGCACGATCGACACCGGCACCGCCGCGACCACCGCCAGCTTGATCACGTTGACGATGCTCTTGACCACGTTCCGCCTCGACGCCAGCTGCCCGAGCCCCTTGAGCACGTTCAGCCGCGACCACGTCGGCACGAGCGGGCGCGTCGAGAGCAGCCATCCCACCTGCAGGAAGTGCGCCGCGTACGCCAGCAGCGCGATCGCCAGCACAATCGGGGCGAGCATCAGCGCCCCGCGAACCACCGTCTGGTTCGCCAGCGCCGGCAGCGACGCCGCGTCCAGCCTGAAGTCCAGCGCGCCCGACTCCAGCTCGTGGCGCAGCACGTTCGACATGCCGCGCATCAGCCCGCCGCCCAGGTAGACGAGCGACACCACGCCCGCCAGCAGCGTCATCGACGCCGAGAGGTCCTGGCTGCGCGCGATCTGCCCGCGCTCGCGCGCCTCGCTGAGGCGTCGCGAAGTCGGCGCCTCCGTCCTGTCGCCCAGATCCTCGGCCATCAGCTCCCCCCTCCCGCGCCCAGAGCACTGGCCCAGCCCAGCGCCGCCGACAACGCCCCCACCACGTCCTCGCCAGCCGCCTCGTGCATCGCCCCCAGCGACGCGTACATCACGCCCATCCCCAGCGTGATCCGCAGCGGGAAGCCGAACGACATGATGTTCATCTGCGGCGCCGTCTTCATCAGCAGGCCGCTCGCCACCGTCTCCGCCGAGAGGATGCAGAGCGCCGGCGCGCTGACCCGCACCGCCAGCTCGAAGCCCGACGCGACCAGCCCCGTCACCAGCGCCAGCGGCGAGTCGCCCGACGTGAACCCCCCCACCGGCACGGTGGCGAACGACACCACCATCGCCTTGACCATCGCGTCCAGGCCCCCCATCGCGAGGAACACGCCCATCGCGAGGAAGAACAGCAACTGGCCCAGCGACTCGTTCTCCGTGTCCGTTGCCGGGTTGTAGACGCTCGCCAGCCCCATGCCCATCTGCTGGCCCATCAGCATGCCGCCCATCTGCACCGCCATCAGAGGCAGCCCTGCGATCAGCCCCACCGTCACACCGATCAGCGCCTCGGTGGCCATCGCGGGCGCGAGGTCTAGGAGGTCGAGACGGAGCGGAACGTTGCCGGACAGGTTCAGCGTCGGGTAGACCGCCAGCCCCAGCGCGATGGCGAGGAACGCCTTCACCTTCGCCGGCAGCATCGAACTCGACAGGATCGGCGCGAACACGAACAGCCCCGCGAGACGGGACACCACCGCGAGAAACGCGGGGACGTGCGGCAGGAGTGAGTCGGCGAAGGGGGGCATGGGTCGTTCGGTCGGGCTACACGGTCAGGGTGAACATCTCCGCGGCGAACTCGGCCACGCGCTGCACGATCCACGACAGCAGCGCCAGCGCGACGACCAGCATCGCGGCGATCTTGGGCACGAACACCAGCGTCTGCTCCTGGATCTGCGTCACCGCCTGCACGATCGAGATCAGCAGACCGATGAACAGCCCCGCCGCCAGGATCGGCCCCGAGACCTTCAGGGTGATCACCAGCGACACGCGCACCGCGTCCAGGATGGATTCGTCCAGCGCCATGGTCCCTCGCTTTCGCTACCCCAGCCCCGCCGTGCCCGCGACCGATGCCACCCGCTCCGAGAGCCGCTCGAGCGTCCCCGGCTGCGCGAAACTCCGCATCAGGCTGCCCACCACCAGGTTCCAGCCGTCCACCAGCACGAAGAGCAGGATCTTGAACGGCAGCGAGATGAGCACCGGCGGCAGCATCATCATGCTCATCGAGATCAGCAGGCTGCTGATGACCATGTCGATCACCAAAAACGGCAGGTACACGCGGAACCCCATCAGGAACGCCGTCTTCAGCTCGCTGAGCATGTACGCCGGGATCAGCGCGAACGTGCCCACGTCCGCCCGCGTCAGGCGCTCGGGCTCGCTCGTGTCGATCCCCTGATAGTCCAGCATCATGTACACGCTCGACCAGTTCCCCGTCGCCTCGATCTGGTCGAACATGAAGTCGCGCACCGGCTGCGACGCCCGCTCCCACATCACGATCTGGCTGGTGATCTCGCCCCGCTCATACGGCGCGATCGCCTCCGCGTGCACGCGCTTGAACGTCGGGCCCATCACCAGGAACGTCATGAACAGCGCCAAGCCCAGGATCACCTGCGAGGGCGGCAGCGTCTGCGTGCCCAGCGCCTGCTTCAGCAGCGAGAGCACGACGATGATCCGCACGAACGACGTGCACATGATCATGATCGCCGGCGCCAGGCTCAGCACCGTCAGCAGCACCAGCACGTTGAGCGTCGTC
>CAYVSR010000334.1:0-3853 GCA_964453125.1 uncultured Phycisphaeraceae bacterium
GAGGGGCGGAAGCATCGGGGGCGGAGGGGATCTGGTCGACGCGCGACGGGCGAAGGTTGCTGAGGCAACGAGTCATCTCGTGTCGCCGGTCGCTCCTTGACTGCACGCCGCAGACCCGTTGTGCCTTCGTCCTCCGTGCCTTCGTGCCTCCGTGCCTCCGTGCCTTCCCCCGCATATCCTGTCGCTTCAGGAGCAACCCATGTCCGCGATCGCTTCAGCGACCAAGCCCGTCAGCCCCGCCGCCTCGGCCGAGCGCATCTTCAACTTCTCCGCCGGTCCGGGCGTCCTTCCCGAAGCCGTGCTGCGCCAGGCGCAGAAGGACCTCTGGAACATCGCGGGCTCGGGCATCGGCATCCTCGAGCACTCGCACCGCGGCAAGGTGGTGGACAAGGTCTGGGAAGACACGATCAACGACATCCGCGAGGTCGGGTCCGTCCCGGCGAACTACAAGGTGCTCTTCCTCACGGGCGGCGCCTCGCAGCAGTTCTTCCAGATCCCCATGAACTTCCTGAAGAAGGGCGAGACGGCGGACTACATCAACACGGGCGTATGGTCGGCGAAGGCGATCAAGGAGGCCAAGGCCTTCGGCGTCGTCAACGTCGCCGCGACGAGCGAGGACCGGCAGTTCCGGTACATCCCCAAGGCGGACCAGATCACGTGGACGCCCGGGGCCCGCTACGCGCACTTCACGACGAACAACACGATCTACGGCACGGAGTTCGGCGCCGAACCCGCGCATCCCGCCGGCGCGCCGCTGGTCTGCGACACGTCGTCGGACATGTTCTCGCGGCCGATCGACGTCTCGAAGTACGCGTTCATCTACGCCGGGGCGCAGAAGAACATGGGCGCCGCGGGCGTGACGGTGGTGATCGCGCGCGACGACTTCCTCGAGACGGGCACGAAGGATATCCCGGGCCTGCTGCAGTACCGCTCGCATGCGGCGGAGGACAGCCGGCACAACACGCCGCCGGTGTTCGCGGTGTATCTCGTGGGCCAGGTGATGAAGTGGATCAAGGCCGAGGGCGGGCTTCGCGCGATGGCCGAGAAGAACGCGGCGAAGGCCAAGCCGATCTACGACTACCTCGACGCGTCGAAGCTGTTTAGGGCGTACGCGGACAAGGACAGTCGCAGCCTCATGAACATCACCTTCCGCCTGCCGACCGAGGAGATGGAGGCGAAGTTCATCAAGGAAGCGACCGCGGCGGGGCTGGACGGCCTCAAGGGCCACCGAAGCGCCGGCGGCATGCGCGCGAGCGTCTACAACGCGTTCCCGATCGATGGGTGCAGGGCGCTGGTGCGGTTCATGGAGGGGTTTGAGAAGGCGAACGGGTAGCGCGGGGCGCGCCTGGCGCGCCGCTCGCACCACGCTGCGCGCTCGTTCCGCACAATCGCTCGCTCAGCCTCGCGGCCCCAGCGCCACCAGAAGCATCATCAGCCCGAGGCCGATGAAGGACATCACTCGCGCCGAGGGGCTGACGGCGGTCAGACGGAACACCAGCGTTCTCAGGCGGCCCCGACCCGTTCCTCGGGCCGGACGACGCGGACGCCCTCGATTCGGGCGAATTCTCCGTCGAGCCGGTGCAGCATGGGCTCGAGCACGATCGGCCGGTTGCCGCGCGTCTCGGCTTCCATCGCGGCGGCGATGCTGCCGACGAATGCGCCGTCGAAGATCGACCCGCCGGCGGCGAGGGTCAGGCCGGCGGCGCCGAGCAGCGCGTCGCCGCAGCCCAGCGGGTCTGTGGCGCGCTCGGTGAACGAGGGCAGGAAGTCGCTGACGAGACGGCCCTGCGAGTCGGTGGCGCCGGCGTCGAAGGCGACGAGCCCGTCTTCGCCGAGTTTGACGATGACGCCGCGGGCCTCGTTCATGTGCGCGAGGCGGCCGGCGAGCGCGGCGAGCGAGTCGGTGGGGGCGCGCATGGCGGAGCGGATCTCGCTCTCGGTGGGCAGCAGCAGGTCGCAGCCGTGGAGCGCGAGCAGGTCCGCGCGCGGGCCGCTGACGTCGCCGAGCATGACGCGGCAGCGCGGGCGGAGGAGCGAGGCGAGACGGAAGAGCGTGCCTTGCGAGAGAGCGCCGTAGCCGAAGTCGAGCAGGACGACGAGGTCCCAGTTGCGCGCCATGGTTGCGCGACCCACGCGCGCGACGAAGGCGTCCGCCGCGGCGACGGGGAAGGCCGGGCCGGGGGCGTCGTCGAGTTTGAACAGTTTCGCCGAGCGGGCGATGTACCGGCGCTTTCGGGGCGTGCGCCCGGCGTGCTTGAGGGGCAGCACGTCGATGCCGCTCAGCTGGCACACGCGCGTCAGGGCGCGTGAATCCGCCTTGGGGCCGACGGGGGTTGCGAGGGTGACGTCCGCCCCGAGGGCGCGGAGGTGCTGCGCAACGATGGCGGCGCCGCCCATGAAGCGCTCGCGCTTCACGAGTGTCGCGTTGATCATCGGCCCCTCGCCCGCCACGTGGGTCGCGTCGCAGTGCAGGTATTCGTCGATGATCGAGTCGCCGACGACGAGGCAGCGGGCCCCCGCGCCGGCGCGGAGCAGCCCCCGGGCGCGGGGCGCGTCGATCGAGTGGCGGTGGGCGAAGCCGGCGACGCGCTCGCGCGTCAGGCGCCATTCGTCCGCGAAGTCGCCGATCAGCTTGGTGGAGGAATACACCACGTCGCCGGAGGAGAAGAGCATCCTGCCCCCGGCGCCGACGACGACCTCGCGCTCCGCGGCGACGCGCGGGTCGTGCATGTCGCGGTACTCCGCGCCCTTCACGTACGCGTCTGGCCGGACGGCGCGGAGGGTCTCGACCGCCGTGGCGCCCTGCGATACGACGACGAGGTCCACGCACTCGAGCGCGGCGAGGTTCTCGGCGCGGAGGTCCTCGGTGACGAGCGGTCGGCCGACGCCCTTCTCGATGCCGGCGTCGGCAGTGACGGAGACGATGAGCAGGTCAGCCTGCTGTTTGGCCCACGTCAGGTGGCGGAGGTGGCCCGGGTGGACGATGTCGAAGCAGCCGTGGCACAGGGCCACCGTGCGCCCCTCGCGCTGGGCGGCGCGGGTGGCGGCGGCGGCCTGGGCGACGGAAACAACCTTGCTGGAGGGGCCTCGCACGCTGAAGTTATCGACCCCTTCGGGACGATGGCTGAATCTCTGTCGCACGTTTTTCCCAACGAATCCGGCGCGGTCCCGCCCCCGCCCGCGGCGCCTCCCTCGACCCGGCTCCCGGGCGCGGGCTCAGAGCCGCGCTCGGCGTGGTCGGTCGTCATCGCCACGCGCGACCGGCGCGAGGCCTTGCTCGAGACGCTTCGCGCGATCCCCGCGTCGATCGAGGTGATCGTTGTGGACAACGCCTCGACGGACGGCACGCCCGAGGCGGTGTACGTCGCGCGGCCGACCGCGCGGTTGGTCGCGCTGCGCCGCAACGCGGGGCCGGTGGCCAAGACGCTGGCGCTGCCCTTGGTGTCAAACGAACTTGTCGCGGCGCTGGACGACGACGCCGCGCCCGAGCGGTGGACGTGGGACGAGATGGCCGCGCGCTTCGGCGCGGACGGGCGACTGCTGTGCGCGGGGTGGGGTGTGCGCACGCCCGTCCCCTCGGCGCTCGAAGGCAAAGCGCGCCCGGCGTTCGAAGGTTGGGACTGCGGGGCCCTGCCGCGGGTCTTCGCGGGCGCGGCGTGCGCGTTTCGAACCGATGCGCTCCGCGCCGTCGGGGGGTGGGACGCGGCCCTGTTCATGCAGGCGGAGGAGTACGACCTCGTGTTCCGGCTGTGCGCGCTGGCGGGCGAGGCGCGGGCGTGCGACGTGTTCTTCGACCTGCCGGCGGTGCATCGAAAGTCGGCCCTGGCGCGCTCGCCGGCGCGCACGCTGCGCC